>JAYTSB010000617.1:0-4037 GCA_043745825.1 Actinomycetota bacterium
CACGTGGCTGGCCTGGCGCCGACTTTTGCAATCGCTCAGCTGCAAGTCACAGGATTATTGAGGACGTCGAGCACGAGATCGCACCGCCCGGCCATGTTCACGATTGCACCGTTGATGGTCGAGGTGACCAGCCGAGCATTCGCGCCCGCGCTGTAGAAGCTCCTCGGGTTCGAGGATGCTGCACCAGTTGCGTAGATCCAGGAATTACGGATCACAACGGGCCCGGTGCTCGAAAGGACTTGAACGCCAAATCCGTTGCCGAAGTTGGGAGCTACGAGATAGATGTTGATGTTGTCGATGTGCGGCTGATTGCTCGTACCGCCGATCTTCATGCCTGTCGCCGTACTTCCATTGGCCGTATTGGTCGCAGTGAGTGTCGTATCGACGATCGAGAATTCGGCGGTAACCGAATACAGGGCGATCGCTGCGTCGTCGAGGTTGGCTCCTCCGTTGTTCGTGATCGTGATGTCACGGATTTCGCCGTGGATGTTGCCTTGAACTTCTACGGTCGCGCGATTCCCGCCGGGCACTTGAACGGAGCACATGCACGTGATGGTCGTACGGTCCTGGCCAGAACCTTCGATATCGACGTTGTCCTTGACAAAGATTGGGGAGGTTTCCACGTACGTGCCGGGCGCAACTTTGATCACGCGTTGTGTGCTGGTATCGCTGATCGAATTCATTGCGGCGCCGACCGAGGTGAACTGACCGCCGGACTTCGCCACCCAAATCACGTCCTGCGGAGTCACACCGGAGGGTCCCGGGGGGCCGACGGGTCCTTGCAGTCCCTGGGGGCCGGCTGGTCCTTGGGGTCCTTGGGGTCCTATTCCTCCGCCGGTCGCTGGCTCGTAGTAACCGACGACATCGACGACGATGTCGATCGTGCCGCCGTTGTTGTACACAGCAATCGCGCCTTCGGCCGAGAGTGCGACGGTCACCTGGTTCGGGGTGGGCGGCGCAGAGGCTCTGAGATTCAGGTTCGAGGCCGTTGGGCGAGGAATGGCGTCGGCGGGGAACACCGTGACGTACGTATCGGCTGTTGGATTGACAGCAACCACGTTCGTTGCGATCGCACTCGCCGAGTTCGGAATCGTGCAGCGCCCGTTTGTGCCCCAAACCGTCCACTGAACAGTTTGGCCCGGTCCGATCGGGACTTGGCGCGGCCCGACGGTGTCCACTCCTGGCCTGGTGTCAACCAGACGGCACGGGACGATCGGAACGAACAGTGAACCTGCCCCGCCACCGGCGACGACCTCTTGGAATACCCCGACCGCTGACATCGTTGCGGCGGCCAACGCAGCTGCGACCCCAACGTGCACCAACCTGAACTCACGCATCTCTTCCACCCGCTTCCTCTGGGGATCAAGCTTGTCACGTTGCCAGGAGGGGTTTGACCGAACCGGCTGAAGCGTTGAATCGACCGGGCTGGCGCTTGGAAGCGACTCGTGTTGGTCAAGCGGCACCCATCAGGAGTCAGGCATCTCCGCATCGCAGATCCCCAAGGTCGGGAATCAGGCAGTCGCAGACGATCCCCGAGCTGCCATGCTGGACGGCTGGCGATGATGTCCACCCGCAACGACCCTCCTGCGCCGACGCGCCACGACCTCCGCCAGCGGCTGGCCGAGGCGAGCCTGCGCGATCAGCGTCGGCTGTTGCAACAGTTGGATCGCAGCGGCGACGGCGACGACCTGGGCACGCTCGCGGCGTCGGTGGAGCGCGCCGTGCAGCGGATGGTGGAGCGGCGTGCCACGGTGCCGGTCATTTCCTACCCACCGCAGCTGCCCATCAGCGATCGTCGCGACGATCTGCTCGCCGCGATCCGCGATCACCAGGTGGTGATCGCGGCCGGGGAGACGGGATCTGGGAAGAGCACCCAGCTCCCCAAGTTCTGCCTGGAGCTCGGCCGCGGGGTGCGTGGCCTCATCGGCCACACCCAGCCGCGGCGCGTGGCGGCGCGCACCATCGCCGAGCGCGTGGCCGAAGAGCTCGGTACCGAGCTCGGGACGGCGGTCGGATACACGGTGCGGTTCACCGATCGCGTCGGCGACGCGACGTTTGTGAAGGTCATGACGGACGGCATCCTGCTGGCCGAGATCCAGCGCGACCGGATGCTCTCGCGGTACGACACCCTGATCATCGACGAGGCTCACGAGCGCAGCCTGAACATCGACTTCCTGCTCGGCTACATCAAGCAGCTGCTGCCCCGGCGCCCGGATCTGAAGCTGATCGTCACCTCGGCCACCATCGACACCGTGCGCTTCTCCGCGCACTTCGACGATGCGCCCGTCATCGAGGTCACCGGGCGCACCTATCCGGTCGAGGTGCGATACCGCCCGTTCGGAGGCCTGCTCACAGACGACGACGGCGACGCGGTCGACGATGAGCGCGATCAGGTGCAGGCGGTGTGTGACGCGGTCCAGGAACTCGGAGCCGAGGGGCCGGGTGACGTCCTCGTGTTCCTTAGCGGTGAGCGGGAGATCCACGACACCGCTGATGCCCTGCGGCGCGCCGAGCTCGGCCGTGTGCGGGGCGCGCAGCTCGAGGTCTTGCCGCTGTACGCGCGGCTGTCATCGGCCGAGCAGCACCGCATCTTCGAGCCGCACACCGGGCGGCGAGTGGTGCTGTCGACCAACGTTGCCGAGACCTCGCTCACCGTGCCCGGCGTGCGCTACGTCGTGGACGCCGGCGCGGCGCGCATCAGTCGGTACAGCCACCGCCTGAAGGTGCAGCGCCTGCCGATCGAGCCCGTGTCGCAAGCGTCAGCGAACCAGCGTGCCGGCCGTTGCGGCCGTGTAGCCCCCGGTATCTGCATCCGTCTCTACGACGAGGACGACTTCGCGGATCGTCCGGAGTTCACCGAACCGGAGATCCTGCGCACGAACCTGGCCTCCGTCATTCTGCAGATGACGGCGCTCGGCCTCGGTGACGTGGCTGCGTTCCCGTTCCTCGATCCGCCGGATCCGCGATCGGTGCGCGACGGTGTGGCGCTGTTGGAGGAGCTCGGCGCGATCGATCCCGACCAACCGGAGGACCGGCGCCGGCTGACCCCGCTCGGCCGGCGCCTCGCCCAGCTGCCCATCGATCCACGTCTGGCGCGGATGGTGGTGGAGGCGGATCGCCACGGCTGCGTGCGCGAGGTCATGATCATCGCCGCTGCGCTGTCGATCCAGGACCCGCGAGAACGGCCGTCGGACAAGCAGCAGGCGGCCGACGAGGCTCACCGCCGATTTGCCGTCGAGGGCTCGGACTTCCTTGCTCTCGTGGCGTTGTGGGATCACCTCAAGCAGCGCCAGGGCGAGTTGTCCTCGAGCCAGTTCCGCAAGCTGTGCCGCGCCGAGTTCCTGAACTACCTGCGGGTGCGCGAATGGCAGGACCTGTACCGCCAGCTCCGCCAGGCGACGGCGTCGATCGGCATCACCGCCGGGTTGGACGCAGGTCACCCCGACCGGGTGCACCAGGCCCTGCTGTCGGGGTTGCTCTCGCACCTCGGCATGCGCGAGGGCGACTCACGTGAGTTCCGTGGGGCCCGCAATTCGAAGTTCATGATCGCCCCCGGGTCGGCGCTGGCCAAGAAACCCCCGAAGTGGGTGATGGCGGCCGAGCTGGTGGAGACCAACCGGCTGTGGGGCCGGGTTGCGGCGGCGATCCAGCCCGAGTGGGCCGAGCACCTCGCCGGACCGCTCGCCAAGTACTCCTACGGCGAACCGCGCTGGGACGAGCGACGTGGTGCAGCCGTGACGACCGAACGAGTGATGCTGTACGGCCTGCCGCTGGTGACCGGCCGGCAGATCGGCTACGACCGCGTCGACCGCGCCGCCGCCCGGGAGATGTTCATCCGCCACGCGCTCGTGGAGGGCTCGTGGACCACTCGCCATGCCTTCGACGCCCAGAACCGCGCATTCATCGAGGACGTGCGCGCCCTCGCCGACCGGGTGCGGCGCTGGAACCTGGTGGACGAGGACGCGATCTTTGCGTTCTACGACGCGCGAGTGGGGCCGGACGTGGTGTCCACGCGCCACTTCGACCGTTGGTGGAAG
>JAYTSB010000618.1:0-2930 GCA_043745825.1 Actinomycetota bacterium
TCCAGCGCCTGCCCGACGGCCGAACCCGCCTGGCATACGGCGGGCTGTTCGGCGACACCCCGAATGACGGCAACTTCGTGGCCGACGGGTTGGTGTCCGCCTACCTCGAACCGCACCCGGCGATGCGCGAGGTCGCCTGGGTGCACCGCCCTGTCACCGTTGCCGCCGGGTCGCGGCGCGGCACGATCGCGGTGAGCAACCGGCGCTCGTTCGGCGGCCTCGCCGACCTGCGCGCCGACTGGGAACTGCTCGTGGACGGTGAGGTCGCCGGATCGGGACGCTGGCGGGTGGGCGAGGTCGCCCCGCACAGCACGGTGCAGCTTCCGCTGCCCGCGGCGTTGCCAGCCGGGCGGTCGCGCGTCGACCTCACCGTGCGCTGGACCCAGCGCGCCGCCACGGCATGGGCGCCAGCGGGTCATCTCGTCGCGTGGGACCAGGTGACGCTGCGCACAGCCAAGCCCGTCGCCGCCAAGCCCGTCGCCGCCGAGCCCGTCGCAGCCAAGCCCGTTGCCGCCAAGCCCGTCGCAGCCAAGCGAGTTTCGGGCCGACGAGATGGCGATCTCGCCCCGGTGGAGCAGCTCCTCGTGTCGCCGGTGACACTCAATCTGTGGAGGGCCGCCGTGGACAACGACGGCTTCAAGCTGATGCCCGAGCTGGCCAAGCGGATCCGCGTTGGCGGAATGGCGCTGCCCCGCTGGCTGGACCAGGGCCTCGACGCCCGTCCTGCGGAGGAACTCGTCGAGCACACGCTCGAGCGCACCGTGGCCGGCGACGGTTCGGTCACGTACGCGCACACCGTGAGGGTGCCCGAGTCGTTGGCCGACCTGCCCCGCGTCGGCGTGATGTTCATCCTGCCGAAGGGCTTCGAGACCGTGCGTTGGTCTGGACGCGGACCCCATGAGAACTATCCGGACCGCAACGCCGGCGCGATGTTCGGCCTGTGGGAGCAGGGTGTCGACGTGTCGCCGTACCTCGTGCCGCAGGAGTTCGGCTTACGCACCGATGTCCGCTGGATGGAGCTTGTCGATGGTGCTGGCCGGGTGGTGCGGGTCGATGTGCTCGGCGAGCCGATGCACGGTTCCGCCACGCACTTCACGCCCGGCGACCTGTTCGTGGCGACGCACGAGGTGGACCTCGTGCCGCGCGATGAAGTGGTTGTCTGTCTGGATGCGGCGCATCGCGGCCTGGGCACGGCCAGTTGCGGCCCGGACGTGCTGCCGAAGTACCGCCTGCCGGCCGGAGAATTCCGGTTCAGCTACCGGCTGTCGATGCGCTGAGCGGCGTAGACCGTGTGTGTGGCCAGGGCGACGAACACCACTGAGCCGCCGATCAGGGCCGGTACGCCGGGGTATTCGTCGACGAAGATCCACACCCAGATCGGCCCCATGATGGGCTCCAGCATCGAGAGCAGGGCGACGTCGGTGGCCGGGGCTCGGGCTGCACCGACGCTGAAGATGGCCAGACCAACACCGAGTTGAGCGAATCCGAACGCGAGCATCAGCAACAGGTCGTGGGTGCTGACATCGGTGGGGTGGGCGAATGGAATCGCGATGACCGCGCTGATGACGCACGCCAACAACATCGCCGGGGCCATCGCGATCTCCTGGTGGCGGCGAATCAGCACGGTGCCGAAGCTGAAGGAGATCGGGATCACGAGAGCGATGAGCGCGCCCGTGGTGGTACCACCGGCCGTGGAGCCGGACACCATGAAGGCTACGCCGCCGACGGTGATTGCGATCGCGATCCACGTGTAGCCGCGGACGCGCTCGCCGATCAGGATCCATGCGAGCACGGCTGCGGCCAGGGGTCCCAGCGCAAAGATCACGAGCACGATGGCCACGCTGGTGCGCGACAGGGCCACCACCATGCCGATCGACGCCGCGGCAAACGCCGCGGCAACCCCAAGGCCAGGGGCGCCCATCATGGTGATGGCCCGCACGGTGTTGGTGCGCTCGCGCCACGCGATGAGCAGCAGGAGGCTGGCGCAGGCTGACACCGAACGCCAGAAGACCGTGGTCCAGGCGTGCGGGTGATCGAGGCCGCGCACGAAGAGCCCGCCGGTGGAGAAGATCAGCGCGGCAACCACCAGTTGCACCACGGCGAGTGCCGAGGCGTGACCGCCACGGGGCACGTGGGTGATGGCCACCCCGCCCTCGCCCGCGACCGTGACGACGGTGTCGCCGTCGTGGGTCATGCCGTCAAGCGTCACGGGATGATGCGTCACGGAAGGCGCTGTCCGTGGCCAGCGGCGTGCCGTCGGCTCGACGAACGCGCAACGTGCGGTCGTCTGCGGTCAGGCACTGACCCGTCTCGAGATCGAACTTCCAGCCGTGCAGGGTGCACACCAGCACCGTGCCCTCGATCTCCCCGAACACGGTCAGGTCGGCCTGGCGGTGCGGGCAGGCGCGCTCCATGATGTATCCGCCGAGCTCGATCTCTTCGTGGGCGTCCGGCGGATCCAGCTTGCGGCGGGCTTCGCTTTCGGCGCGACGCATGCGCTCCACCGAAAGACTCTTGAAGAAGTTGTAGAGGTACTCGTTGAACGAGCCCGCCCGCCAGGCGCGGAAACGACACGACAGGAACAGCGCATTGCTCCAGTCGACGGCCCGCTCGGCCACCACCGTCTCCACGAGCGCACGGGGGATGTCGAAACGAAAGCCGTGCGGCTCGCTGTGGATGGCGTCGGCGGCCGCGCGCCGCACGATGCCGGCCGGGAAGTCGATGACGAGCTCGAGCTCGTCGAAGCGCAACAGGCACGTGGCGCCCACGGCTGAACGCAGAGTCGGGGCCATCGCCAGCAGCGGCTCCCACCATGCCTTGATGACGTCGAGCAGGTCCTCCGTCGGCGCGTGCCAGCTCGCCCGCTGCTGACCCAGCCACGGCATCCAGTCGGCCTGGTAGCGCGCAAGGTAGGTGGCCTTGTCGGTGAA
>JAYTSB010000619.1:0-7342 GCA_043745825.1 Actinomycetota bacterium
CCTGCCTACGGCATCACCGGGTGGGTCATCCTCACCGTCATCCAGTACGCCACGCCGGATCAGGTGGCCCGCTGGGTCAACCCGGCGCTGCACCAGGACGTCATCTGGTGTCAGTTGTTCAGCGAGCCCGACGCCGGCTCCGATGCCGCCGGTGTGAAGACCAAGGCCACCCGGGTCGACGGCGGGTGGCTGATCAACGGTCAGAAGGTGTGGACGAGCGGCGCCCATGTCGCCGGCATGGGCTTCGCCACGGTGCGCACCAACCCGGATGTGCCCAAGCACGACGGCATCACCATCGTGGTCATCGATATGCACGCTCCCGGCGTGGAGGTGCGTCCGCTGAAGATGACCTCAGGCAACTCGGAGTTCAATGAGGTGTTCTTCAACGACGTGTTCGTGCCCGACGACGACGTCGTCGGCCCGGTGGACGGTGGCTGGACCGTGGCGCGCGCCACACTCGGCAACGAGAGCGTCAGCATCGGCGGCGGACAAGGCGGCATGACCTTTCCCGGCTCGGCGCTGATCCCGCCGTTCGACGCGCACCCCGAGCGCCTGCCGGGCGGCGCCTCGCGCATCGGTCGGTACATCGCCGAGCACCAGTCGATGGCCCTGCTCAACCTGCGCAGTGCGAACCGTGCCGTGGTCGGTGGGGCACCGGGACCGGAGGGCGCAATGACCAAGCTCGTGTTGTCCGAGATCGGCCACGAAGCTGCGGCGATCCTCACCGAACTCAATGGTCCGGATGCGCTGTTCATGGACGGCCCCGGCCTGATCAGCAACATGCTGGTGCTCATGCACCGAGGCATGTCGATCGCCGGCGGCACGTCGGAGATCAAGCGCAACCAGATCGGCGAACGCATCCTCGGCCTTCCCCGCGATCCGCTGTTGAAGTGAGTGCGGACACGACACGACACGAACGGGCATCGACATCAGCGGCGCTGGTCCGAGCGCCATCTGCGCCGCTGCCTTTGTGATCAGCGGGCGAGGTGCACGGGAAGGTGCTTCAGTCCGTTGTTGAGGTTCGAGCGGATGCGCCGTGATGGACCGGTTTGCTCGATGGTGGAGAACGTGTTCAGCAGCTCGTCGAAGAACACCCGACCCTCCAGCCGGGCGAGGTGTACGCCGAGGCAGAAGTGCTGGGCGAAGCCGAAGGAGAGGTGCTGGTTCGGCGAGCGGCGGATGTCGAACTGCTGAGCGGTGTCACCGAACACGGCTTCGTCCCGGTTGGCCGAGGTGTACATCATCGCGATCTTGTCGCCCGCGACGACCTGCTTGCCGGCGAGCTCTGTGTCGGCCAGCGCAGTGCGGCGGAAGTAGTGCAGCGGGTTCGCGAAGCGGAGGATCTCCTCCACCGCGCCGCCCACCAGGCTGCGGTCGGCACGCAGGTCGGCGAGCTGACCAGGATGGGCAAGCAGCGCTTCGGTTCCCGAGGACAGCATGGTCTTGGTGGTGTCGTTACCGGCGGTGACGAGCTGCACGAAGAAGCTCGCGAATTGGATGTCATCAAGGGGTCCGTCACCGAAATTGCCGGCCAGGATGAGCGAGGTGAGGTCCTCGCGCGGTTCCTCTTGGCGGCGGGTGACGGCGAATTGATACGCGTACATCGCCATGTCGGTGAGGCCCGAGCCGCTGCGGTAGCCGTCGCCGGCCAGCTCCGGGTCCTGGGCGCTGGTACTTTGCTCGGCCCACTGGCGGACCTGGTCCCAGTCGTGCTCGGGGATGCCGACGAGCTCGCCCACCACCTGGCTGGGCAGCGAACCGCAGACCTCGTGGGAGAACTCGACGTCGCCCTTCTCGGCGGCCTCGGCGAAGATCGTGCGGCAGAGCTCGCGGATGCGCCGTTCCATCTGGCCGATCACCTTGGCCTGGAAGCTCTCTGCGAGCGGCTTCCTGTGAGCCGTGTGCCGCGGCGGATCCATCATCAGGAGCATGTTGCGGCTCTGGGCCAGCTGCTCGGGCGCCATGTCCTCAAGCACCACGCCGCCGACCTCGGCCGAGAACAGATCGGGCCGACGGGCCACATGGGTCACATCGGCATGGCGCATCACCGCCCAGTACCCGGGCTGGTCGGGCATTGGTTGCCAGTGCACGGGGTCGTTGCGACGGAGATCGGTGAAGATCTCGTGGATCGGCCCGTCGACGTACAGATCCGGGTCATAGATGTCCGGGTACTGGGAGTACTGAATGTGCGTGGTCACGACGAAAATCTCCTTCGTTCGTGAGCACGGTAGCGGAGCCGTCCGAGCACCCGAGAGGCGTGCGGTCAGGGTCAGTGCACGAGCCAAGCCCACGAGGTGGGAGGCATGGTGATGCTGTTGCCGATCAGCTCGATGCCGGGGGCGCCGAGCACGCAGCGGGTGGGTGCGTGCCCGTGCCCACGCAGTGCCTCCGTGTGCACGACGGCGGTGCGGTCACCGAAGTTCGCCACGGCCCAGATCGGTGCCTCGCGTCGGTGGCGGCGCACGAACGCGAACACTCGCCCGTCGTCCTGGGGCAGCACGCGAACGGCGGCGCCGGCACGGAGCTCGGCCAACGCGGCGCGGGCCCGAGCAAGCCGGGTGAAGATCGCGAACACGCGACCCTCGATCGAGGCGGGGTCGTCGCGGCGCGCCGCTGCCACCCAGTCCATCTCGGGGCGGTGCAGCCAGCGGTTGTCGTCGGCGCGGGTCGGATCATCGGCGAATGTGTGGTCGTTGCAGAGGGCGATCTCGTCACCCATGTAGATCAAGGGGATGCCGCCGAACGCGAACGTGATCGCATACAACAGCTCCAATCTGGCGAGTGCACGGTCAAGCGCTGTGGGGTCGTCCCTATCGAGCGCGTCCTCGATGCCACACAATGAAGCAGCGGTGCCGGAGATGCGGGCATCACCGGACTCGTGATGTTCCTGAAACCGTGCACCGCGGGCGAACGACATCGGGAACTCGCCGCTGTAGAACGCATTCAGGAAGTCGCGATGGGCGAACTGGTTCCAGCCCACCGAGGCAGCGTCTTCGCCGGTGATCGCCCAGCCGATGTCGTCATGGCATCGGACGTAGGTGACCCAGGATGCATCGTGCGGGATGTCACCCATGCGCTGCAGAGCGTTCGTCATCAACCACGCGTCGTTGGTGGCCAGGCCGCTCCACAGCAGCACCATCAACTGGTTGTGATAGGCGAGGTTGCACTCCGTGCGTTCCGGCTCGCCCGGCGCCAGGGCGGTGCCGAGGTAGGGCAGTAGCTGCTCGCGCGGCACGATGGCTTCGGCTTTGAGCAGCAGGGCGGGCGCAGCGACGGCGGTGAGTGCCCGATACGCGGTGAGCAGGTGGTGCACTTCCGGCTGGTTCTCGCAGTCCGTGCCCATCCGCTTCCAGATGAACGGTGCAGCATCGAGACGGAGGATCTCGACACCGCGGTTGGCCAGGCGCAGCATCACACCGAGGATCTCCAGGAAGACATCCGGGTTGGCGTAGTCGAGGTCCCACTGGAACTCGTTGAACGTGGTCCACACCCATTCGTCGCCCACCGGCGTGAAGTTGCCGGGGGAGAAGTCGGGGAAGACCTCGCGCAGCCTCGCCTCGTACTGATCGGGCAGCGTGCGGTCAGGAAACACGTGATAGTAGGCGCGCTTTGCACGGTCACCTGAGCGTGCGGCCACGGCCCATGCATGCTCGCGAGCGGTGTGGTTCATCACGAGGTCGATGCAGAGGCTGATCCCGTCGTTGCGAAGGTGGGTGGCCAATGTCTCGAGGTCCGCCATCGAGCCGAGGCGTGGGTCAACGGCGTCATAGTCCATCACGGCGTACCCGCCGTCGCTGTCTCCCGGGCGCGGTTGCAGCAGCGGCATCAGGTGGAGATACGTCACGCCCAGCTCGCGCAAGTAGCGCGCACGTTCGGACACAGCGTCCAGGCGTCCGACGAAGCGATCCGTATAGGCGACGTACCCGATCATCCGCTCGTGTTGAAACCACAGCGGGTCGGCTTCACGGCGAAGGTCCAGTGCCTGCAGTTCCGCAGGACGCGTTGCGCAGGCGTCCACGAGCAAGGCGCTCGCCCGCCGGCCGATCTCCGCAGTCATTGCGTCGCCGTACACCGCGCGCAGGGCGCGCTCGGCGGTGGGCCAGCGGCGCGCGAAGCGGGTCACCAGCAGATCCGCCACGGGTCCGGCCCGCTCGGCATCCTTCGTGAACGAGCCCATCGCATCGTCACCCACCGCGCCGGCCCCCTCGTTCAACCGCACAGGGCAAACGTATCGCCCGTCGCAACAGACGAGGGCGGAGATGCTGCGCTGGCACAGTCAGGGCGACACCTCTCGGCCGGCGATGTTCTGCCAGCCGTCCAGGTCGAACAGGTCGAACAACTCGCGCGGCGACTGGAGTTGGGCGACGGATCGGTCGTCGCCGTCCTCGTGCAACGCGCGCAGCGCGTTCATCATCCCGTTCATGGCGCTCGTCACGGTGAGGATCGGATAGATCGCCAGGCGAAACCCGTATTGCTCCAGCTGGGACAGGCTGAGGGTGGGGGTGACGCTGTGCGAGATCATGTTGATCATCTTCGGCGTGGATACCTCACGAGCGATTCGTTCGACGTGCTGGATGCTCTCGGGCGCTTCGATGAACACTAGGTCTGCACCTGCGTCGGCGTAGAGATGGGCGCGCTCGATTGCCGCGTCGAGGCCGTGCGGTTGGATGGCGTCGGTGCGGGCGATGATCGTGAAGCGTTGATCGACCCGTGCGTCGCAGGCAGCGCTGATGCGCGCTGCAAACTGCTTCGCTTCGATGACCTCCTTGCCGTCGAGGTGACCGCAGCGCTTGGGGAACGCCTGGTCCTCGAGCTGGATCGCTGCTGCGCCGGCACGCTCGTATCGGCGCACGGTGCGGACCACGTTGACGATGCCGCCGAAGCCCGTGTCACCGTCGACGATGAGGGGCAGCGTCGTTGCCTCGCTGATGCGGACGATCTGGTCCACCATGTCGGTCTGGGTGATGAGGCCGAGGTCGGGCAAACCGAAGTTGGACAACGACGCACCGGCCCCGGTGAGGTAGGCGGCGGAAAAACCAGACATCTCCACTGCACGAGCGGACAACCCGTCGAACACGCCCGGCGCAACGACGACGCGCTCCTCGGCGAGCAGCCGAGCGAGCGCGGCGGGACCGGATTCGGGTGTGGTGGTCAAGGGAACCTCCTGCTTCGGCGTGGTGGATGACATTGTGGTGGATGACATCTTGGCGCGCCCGGGGGCTCAGCCGATGCGCTCCAGCTCGATGAACGTGGTCCCGGTGTCCAGCGGCACCGGCTGGGCGGTGGCTGCATCGACGAACGTGTACGGGTCGTATGCCGTCGCACGCGTCCAGACGACGGGCACGGCTCGGCCGTTGCGGTGTACGACGGCGTTGCCGGTGCCCACGGTGACTGCGTTCGGCGAGCGGGCATCGACCGGCGAGGGGATGTAGGTGGTACCGATCTCCACCACGTTGCGCGCCGAGATCTGCGCACCCGACACGCCGAGGTGCGGCTGACCGTCCTGTGAACGCAGGTACAGACCAGCGGTGCTGTCCCACACCCAGCCGACGTGCACGCCGTCCATCTCCAGGTTGAACGATGTGTCGTTGGTGATGCCGGGGTCGTTCGGTTGCGTCCACGCTGCAGCGATCGTCCACAGCGGCCTCGCCGGTCCCGCTGCCGACGCACCGGTTGTGGACGCACCGGTTGTGGACGCGACCAGCGCGCAGTTCGGATCGAGGAGGAGGTTGTGCGGGCCCGCGCGTTCCGGCGAGCGGCGGTAGCAGCCGTTGCGTTGGGCGCTGAAATCGACGAGGACGCCCGAGCTCGCGGCCGCACGGATCCAGTCGTTGACGCCCGCGTTGGCGCCGGAGTACGCAAAGACCGGGCGGTTCATCGCCGACAGGAGGTCGAGATCAGCTGTGCGTGCGGAACGCACCGGACCCAGTACGTCCGGCACCCGGCTGTGGAACAGGGCGACGAAGCGGGAGATGCCCTCGACGTTCTCCTCGAACACGGCGTCGGCCTGATCGAGCCCCCACTGCGGCCGGGCCACGCCGTAGTTGTCGATCTTGACCGCGAGGATCGGGCGAGCGGTGACCGTCGTATCGGCCGCCAACCCGGTCAGCGCAGCCGTGCCGACGAGCGCCGGCAACGGTGTGTACGGAGGCCACACCGGCACGCCTGCGGTCGTGATGGAGCCGGGCGGGAGATCGCCGCTGCGCGTGTCGAAGCGGTGGTTGGGGAACGAGCTGATGCCGACGGCCGACACAGCGTTCACGTCGATGATCATCGCCGCGGGCTGCTGGGCGTAGAAGCAGACCTCGCCGTCGGCGTCGGCTTTGACGATGAGGCGGTTGGACGCGATGGGCGACACGCGCGCGTCGAAGTTGAGATCGGACCTGCCGATGGAACCGTCGCTGTTCTTGGGAATGCCGTCGTCGCAGCCGTAGGCCGTGACGAACCCGGCGTTTTGCGCCTGGTCCACGGTGAGCTGGCCGACCACGGTCTTGCCGCCGATGGCGCCGGGAACCAAGACGCGCATCACGCCGCTGGCCTGCACGCGCGACGGCGACAGCCCGCGAGTGTCCGTGCGCAGGTTGGAGAACGACGTGATGCCCACGTCGGACACGCCGTTGACGTCGATGATCATCGCCGCCGGCTGCTGCGTGTAGAAGCACACGTCCCCGTCGCGGTCAGCCTTGACGATCAGCCGGTTGGAGGCGACGGGCGAGACCAACGCCTCGAAGTTGAGGTCCGACCGGCTGATCTGACCTGCGGTATTGACGGGGATGCCGTCGTCGCATCCGTACGCGGTGACGAACCCGGCGTTGACGACCTGGTCGACGGTGAGCTGCCCGACGATCGTCTTGCCGCCAACAGCCTCGGGCACCGCGACTCGCAGCACCCCGCCGGCCGCGATCCGCGGATTGGGCGACGTGCGCGTGTCAGTACGGTGGTTGGGAAACGAGTTGACACCCGTGTCGAAGGTGACGGCATTGACGTCGATGATCATCGCCGCCGGCTGCTGGGTGTAGAAGCACACGTCGCCGCTGTTGTCCGCTTGGACGATCAACCGGTTCGACGCAACAGGTGAGACCCGGGCGTCGAAGTTGAGGTCGGACCGGCTGATCGTGCCGTCGGTGTTGGTGGGCAGACCGTCGTCGCAGCCGAAGGCGGTGACGAACCCCGCGTTGAGCACCTGATCGACGGTGAGTTGGCCGATCACCGTCTTGCCGCCGAACGCCTCGGGGACCGACACCCGCAGCACCGAGCCGGCGGGCACCCGACCGGTGCCAGCCGCAGAGCTGGACGCGCCGCTGGACAACACCAGCACGAGGAGCGCGGCGATGACGGGCGG
>JAYTSB010000620.1:0-4748 GCA_043745825.1 Actinomycetota bacterium
AGCGGGGGAACTGGGAACGTGGGCGGGAGCGCTGACACGTACGGCGGCGAGACTCGGGGATGCAGCGGGTGGGGCGGCCGGCTGAGCCACGTCGCTGTCGGCAAGGCGCTGCAACGAGCGCGGCGCCACGGCAAGAGCCTCGGCGCGCACGGCGTCGCGCGCCAGCGGCTCGAACCGACTCGACCGGCCTTGGGCGCCCGCTGGGTACTGCTCAGGAAGCTCCACCGTGTCGTGCCCAGCCACGCGACCGATGGAAGACGTTGTCCGCTGCACCACCAAAGCTTCGGCGGAGGTGTCACCGGGCGCAATGGCGGCTCGCAGCATCTCCGGCAACGTGATCAGCGCCCGGCGGACGGGCGTGCCGCCACCGGCCGGCGTGGAGAACAACGTGCCCGGCCGGGCAGGCACCCACCCCTGAACAGCGGATGGAACCGGCACCGAGCCGGCTGCGTCAGGTCCACGCTGTGGTGCCCGCTCGACCAACTGTCCTCGACTGGACGGGGCGGGTTGTGTGGGGAGCGGACCTTGCTGGAGCGAGGCGACGCTTCGGGCGTCCGTGGCGATGACCGTGGCTGGCGCACCATCATGCATGGCATCGGTGGCGAAACCGCCCGCCGACGGCGGTGCCACCGGAAGATCGCCAAGCGTTGCCGCAATCTCGCTGGCTGCATACAGGGTCCTGCGCAGGATGTGATCGTCGCGCATCGCCTCTGGGGGCAGATCTCGTGCGTACGGACGGGAGACGTCGCCTGCATCGTCCGGAAGTGACCGCTGGTCTGAAACCGCGCTCGGTGAGGGCGAGACGTCGTTGGTCGCGTTCGTCGCGCCGGACCCGTTGGCTCCGCTGTCGGCACGGTTGGATGCGGGCCCGTCGAGCAGTCCCGCCTTCCCGGCAGGCAACCGGCTTGCTTCGTGCAGACGTGGCCGGGAGATGTCGTGACCGGTCACTGCGGCGACATCGGCCTCGGGCTCCGTGGTGGGGGCGTTCCACCGCAGGTGGCGACCGTCCGTGCTCCGAGACATCACACGCCGTCCTGGGTGGACACGGCTCGGTGACAGTCGCTCGAATCGGTGTGCGCCGCTCACTGACCCGTCCGCCTTCGGGACGGCACCGACAGTCGCGCCAACGCGACGCGGAGGCAGTGCCAACAGCGAGCGGGCCAGCACGTGCGTTGCCGGCCGTGCGGTGGCCGGCATCGTGCGGCCCTGCGGACCCGCTGCACCGACGTGGCGTTGCGTGATCGTGCTGGCGACCGTGTCGCGACCGCCACGCGGCAGGCTGGCCAGCGGGAGCGGCGCCGCGGTATCCGGCTCGTCGGTCCAGCCGATGAATGTGCGTGGCGGGATCACCGTGGGCTCGTCGAACATCAGCGTGTCCGGTTCGCTCACATCGCGGTCCATGACGGCGACCCCTGCGGGGGAAGCGGGACGGCTGGCCAGTGCGTGCCCGGCGATGGGCAGCGGGCCGGCCGATGCCAAGGGCGCACCGGGCCCGGTCATCCTCGCCAAAGCGGTGGGCAGATCACCGGCCGGTCGGAGAGCTGAGCCAGTCGGCACACCGGGAGGTTCTCCGGGTAGAGCGGGCGAAGAGGGCGAGTTCGGGCGCGTCGCGCCGAGAACCTTCGGTGTCGATTCGCCACGCCCGACTTCGCCCGTCGTGGAGACCAACGGCGATCGGGGCAGCACGGAATCGCTCCGGGTCGCTTCCGCTCGTGCGGGGACAGTCGTTCGCCGGAGCATCTCGGCGGTGATCGACGGCGCAGGCTCACCTGCGGCCGCGCGGCGCGGCGACGACGGCGCCGTGGGCCCGGGCCCTCGTGCGTCGGGACCGGATCGCGCGGCCAGGGAATCTTCGGCGACCGCCCTGCCGAGTGCACTGCCGGGCCGAGGCGCCGGCGGTGTGGGGCGATTCGGCGGCGACGGCTCGCGCCTGGCGAACGGGGTTCCCTGCACGCGCCGGGCGAGATCGTCAGCGGACGTGGTGTCGGACGGACCCGTACGGGCATGTGCCGACCGGGAACTGTCGCCACCGGACCGGGCGGCGCGAGGTTCCGGTGTATCCACTACACCCGTTCTGGCCACGTCGGGTAGAGGCTCAGCTGTCAGCGTCGTGTAGCGAGGCGGGGCGACCGAGGTCGTGGGTGTCGGTGTGGCACCGGTGGCCATTCCGCCGGGCGACGTACGGGGGCCGGCCCACGTGCCGCCGCGGCGTCGATGGGTGAGCGGCAAACCGCGATGGACCGTGGCGGGGCGATCGCCTTTGGCGGTGACGTCGCCGTCGGATGTCGCAACGCCTGAGCCAGCCCTTGCAGGACTCGGCGGGGTTGCCATTGCGGGTTCGCTCTTGGTTTGGAATCCGGCGAACGCAGCCAGTCCCTTGCCCGTGAGCATCCGCTTCAACTCGTCGGCCTTCGACCACGCCTTGACCTCGGAGGCCGTGATCTTCTTGGCTCTCGCGGGTGACGGAGTCGGTGTGGGATCTGCCGTGCTGTTGGCGACCGGAGCCCGCCCGCCACGGTGCTCGACTGCCTGCTCACCCGTCTCCGGCCATGGCCAGTAGTCGATCGGCGGACGAACGCTCGTCGGCACGATGCCAACGGCGCCCACGGCGCTGTCGAATTCACGCCGGTTCTGGGTGGACAAGCCGACCCGCATCCCGAACGAGAGCGTCGCGCGCATCAGCTGGCCCGGCCGGGCGTGCCGGGTGTGGCGCCCAGTGCCGAGGGTGAGCCGTGGCTGCATCCGCGCCGTCATGGCGCGGCCCATCCCGGGTCCGACCGAGGGGATCGTCTCAGAGGTTGCGGGCTTTGAAACCATGATGCGCTATCTCCAGCTGTTCGGACGCAGACTCCGTGCCGCCAGCGGTGAAATCAGGCCCCTTCCACTTCACGGCAAACGCACTGACGAACTCCCAGGCACGCAGTCGCTTGCCGCCAGGCCCCATCAGGGTGATTGCGGCCGTCGACCGAGCGAGCGAGTTGCCGGCCGCGGAGAAGCCCTCGCCCGAGGACTTGCCCAGCCAGGCGAGCAGGTTGTCGGTCTGGGTGACGCCGCGCTTCAACGTGATGTTGGGCCAGGTCATCCGACCGGGCAGACGATGGACGAAGCCGTTCTCTCCACCTTCTTCGATGCTCTCGACGCCGACCTCGACCTCGAGTCCGGACACCTCCATGAACTCGCCGATCTCCAATCCGTCGACTTCGAACAAGAAGGTGGAGGTCGTGACCCGCTGCTGGTAGTAGCTGTCATTTGACACTGCGCACCTCCTCCCATGCTCGCTCGTTCAGGCTGGCCACCCGCCGGATCAACCGGGCCCGATCGGGGTGCTCGAGATCCAACAGGGTCTCCAGGTCCCAGTGCAGGTGGTATGCCAAGTAGGCGATCTCGTCCCAGAGGGCGTCCGCCGGATACAGCTTCATGACCCGCTGGGGCGAGCCACTTCTTCGATTCGCTCGCGACGTCGGGCGGACGTGGCCTTGGCGGCTCGATCCACCGATTCGTCGACGGTCCGCGCTGTGCCGTTGTCCGTCGCCGGCACCTCGGCCGGCTGCGGTTCAGCCGCAGCTACTTCGTCCGGACCGGTGGCGGCCCGTTGCAGTGCCGCCACGTCGGCCGGACTGCCGAAGTTGATGATGCCGTACAGATCCTGCAGGAACGCCAGATCTGCGGCGAACAGGTTCTCGATCTCGCGAACAGCGATGGTGGGCAACGTGCCCAACTCGACGAGCACTCTCGCCAACACCAAGATCGTCAGGTAGGGATCGTCGGGTCCAGTGACCCGCGGATCCCGCAACGGCTCGATCTCGTCACGAGCCGTTGCGAGTCGCATGATTCCTTGGCGGTGCAGGGTGCCAGCGCCGTCGATGTATCCCTTCGGCAGCGTGAACGCGAACTCGGTCTCCAGTCCGGCCACGCTCATCGCCTCAGGATCACGTCAGGGCTGACACGCGGCATCATTACTTGACCCAATCGATGAACTCGTGCTGGATCGTGAGCTCCTCCACCATGCTGTCGTCACTGCCCGAACTGAGGTCCGAGATCGACAGCTTCGACGGCCAGCACGCCTCGAGCGAGAACCGAGCGGCCTCTTTCTGCTCGCGGTTGTAGATGACGATCGAAGCAGTCTTGTACGGGGTTTCCTTGTCCGCATTGACGACTTCCTTGAACCAGTCACTGACGACCGTGTTCGTGGTGAACCCGCGCTTCAGCACGACCTCGCTGTACTTCGGCTTGCCGGGGCGCTTGCGCTGCATCACCTTCTCGCCGTTGCCCTCCTTGAACTCGATCACGTCGAACTCAACGCTGAGTCCGGAGCAACCGGTGAACCAGCCCAGGGAGAGCCCGTCGATCTCCAGGGAGAAGAACGACCCCTGGAAATCGGCATCATGTGTCTTTGCATCTGTCATGTCCGCTGCCCCTACTTGTCCCGCTTGAGTTCTTCGATGGCCAAGGTGACCTCTTCGGTCATCAGGTCGTCAGACCCGACGTCGAGGTCCGACGCCGACC
Organism: Actinomycetota bacterium; assembly: GCA_043745825.1. Lineage (GTDB taxonomy): Bacteria > Actinomycetota > Acidimicrobiia > Acidimicrobiales > Ilumatobacteraceae > WLMZ01. Next base: position 4,507 of record JAYTSB010000620.1, read on the forward strand.
ACTTCGAGGGCCAGGCGTTCGTGAACGACCACCTCCCCACCTCCGCACCGGACATGTCGAACATGACGAGTGCGCCGTTCGTGCGGTACTCCATGTTCCCGTCGCGGATCTTCTTGGCCCATTCCCAGAACTTCTTGTCCGGGCTGAGGGTGCGCTTAAGGGTGATGTCTCCGTACTTGGTCGTTCCCGGCCGCTTGCGAGTGCGGGTATCTCCCTTGATGCCCGTGTCCGTCTTCTCGACG
>JAYTSB010000621.1:0-1599 GCA_043745825.1 Actinomycetota bacterium
CGTTTGATTGGTTGACGTACCGTGCGGGGAATGTCGGAACAGCTCACCTTTCCCCGTCAGTACGCCCGGACGCAGCGCCTCACGCTCGGTGTCCCGCGCAACGTGACGGTCGCTCCCGACGGCACACGGGTGGTGTTCTGCCGCAGCGCGGCCGGCGACGACCCGGTGAACGGGCTGTGGGTGCTGGACCTCCGCACCGGCGAGGAGCATCAGGTCGCCGACCCCCGGGCGTTGCTCAGCGACGCCGACGAGGCCGATCTGCCGGCAGCCGAGCGCGCCCGGCGCGAGCGCGCCCGCGAGGGCGCTGGCGGCGTGGTCGCCTTCGCGACGGATACCGCCGTCACGGTCACGGCGTTCGCGCTCGGTGGCCGATTGTTCGCTGCGGGTCTGATCAGCGGCGCCGCGCGCGAACTGCCGGTCGACGGTCCCGTCTTCGACCCGCGGCCCGATCCACTGGCCCGGCGGGTGGCGTACGTGAGCGGCCGCACGCTGCGCATCGGTGAGCTGGACGGATCGAGTTGGGAGCTCGCCGGCGAGCCCGAGCTGGAGACCGTCTCGTGGGGTAGTGCCGACTTCATCGCCGCCGAGGAGATGGGCCGCCAGCGCGGCTACTGGTGGTCACCCGACGGCACGTGCCTGGCCGTGGAGCGCTGCGACACCGCCCATGTCAACACCTGGCACATCGCCGACCCCGCCCACCCGGACGCGGCACCCACGGAGCACCGCTATCCAGCGGCCGGCACGGACAACGTCGACGTTTCGCTGCACGTGGTCTCGCTGGACGGCTCCATCGTCGATGTGTCCTGGGACGCGGAGGCGTATCCATACCTCGTCAACGTCGTCTGGGCGAATCCGGAGCGGCTGCTTCTGTCCGTGCAGTCGCGCAGTCAGACCGACCTCCTCATCCTGGCCGCAAATCCGGTGACCGGCGAGACCGAAGTCGTGCAGCACGACCACGACGACCAGTGGGTCGAGATCGTGCCGGGCACACCCGCCGTGCTCGACGACAGCGCGCTCGTGACGGCCGCCGACCGCGCCGGCGCACGACGGCTCCTCGTCGGCGACGAGGTGATTTCACCCGTCGACCAGCAGGTGCGATCCGTCGTGGACGTGCACGGCGGCGAGGAGCCGGCGATCACGTTCCTGGCCAATCCCCTCGACGACCCCAGTGTGCAGCACGTGTGGCGGGCGACCCGGGCAGACGGCGCTTGGGTGTGCACGCCGCTCACCACCGACCCCGGCGTGCACACCGCCTCGGTCGGCGGCGCCACCACCGTGATCCGCGCGGCCACGTTGGAGCGGCATGCCGCAGTGACGACGGTGCACGGTCCGCTCGGCGCGGTCGTCATCACCTCCAACGCCCAGACACCACTGGTGGTGCCGAACGTGTCGTTGCACCGGGTGGGTGACGACGAACTCTCCGTCGCCGTGCTGCTGCCCCACGGTGAGATTACCGGCCCGCTGCCAGTGCTGCTCGATCCCTACGGCGGCCCGCATGCCCAGCGCGTGCTCAGCGCCCAGAGCGCGCACCTCTCGTCGCAGTGGTTCGACGATCAGGGTTTCGCCGTCGTGGTGATCGACGGCCGCGGCACGCCTGGC
>JAYTSB010000622.1:0-3480 GCA_043745825.1 Actinomycetota bacterium
AGCTGACCGGGATCGATGCGCCGATCATCGTCGCCTTCGGTGACCGCTTCCCGATGATCACGGCGCACAAGGTGCTGGCTGCCTACAGCTGCCTCGCCCCGCGCGTGGTGACCGGCCAGTTCGACCCCACCCGCCATCGGGCGATCTGGCCGAGCACCGGCAACTACGCCCGAGGTGGTATTGCGATCAGTCGCATCATGGCCAGCCGCGGCGTTGCCATCCTCCCGGCGGGGATGAGCCAGGAACGCTTCGACTGGCTCGACCAGTGGTGCGCGAACCCGGCCGAGGACGTGATCCGCACGATCGGCACGGAGAGCAACGTCAAGGAGATCTACGACGCGTGCAACGAGCTGGCCCTGGACCCTGGCAACTTCGTGTTCAACCAGTTCTGCGAATTCGGCAACCACCTTGGCCACTACCAGGTCACCGGTCGGGCGCTGTCCCAACTGTTCGAGCACGTCGCCGACACCATCGGCCGGCCGGGCCTTCGGCTGGCAGCGTTCACCAGCGCCACCGGCTCGGCGGGCACCATCGCCGCGGGCGACCGGCTTAAGGATGTCTACGGCACGAAGATCGTCGCAGTGGAAGCCCTGGAGTGCCCGACGATGCTGGAGAACGGCTTCGGCGAGCACAACATCCAGGGCATCGGTGACAAGCACATCCCGTTGATTCACAACGTCACCAACACCGACGTCGTCGTCGCCATCAGCGACCACGCCACCGACGAGCTGGATGTGCTCTTCAACACCAGCGCAGGCCGCGCCTTCCTTGCCGATCGCAAGGGCATCTCTGCGGAGCTGCTCGCCGCGCTGGAGCACTGCGGGTTCTCCGCGATCTGCAACGTGCTCGCCGCGATCAAGACCGCCAAGCTGCTCGGTCTGGGCGAGGACGACGCGATCATCACCATCGCCACCGACGGTGGTGCGCTGTATCCCAGCGAGCGCGCGAAGACCATTGCGTCCCGTTTCGGCGGTGAGTTCACCGAGGTGGACGCAGCCACCGTCTGGGGCGAGCACCTTGCCCATGTCGACACCGACGCCACCATCGAGTGCACCGAGCGCGATCGCAACCGCATCTTCAACCTCGGCTACTACACGTGGGTGGAGCAGCAGGGCACCCCGTTCGAGCTGTTCGAGGCACGGCGCCACCAGTCGTTCTGGCGCGGACTCCGTCGTCACCTCCCCGTCTGGGACGAGATGATCACCGAGTTCAACCAGCGCGTTGTGGCGGGCAGCTGAGCGTGCCCACCTCACCGCGATTCGCACGAACCGGCATCAACGAGACGGGTGTGGTCGGCTGGCGGTGCGCAGTGTGCTCGACCGCGGTGGACATCGGCACCTCGATGCTGTTCCGCTGCCCGAACGCCACCGCCGCCGATCCCCACCACGCACTCCGCATCGTGCAGCACGACGAGCCGGTGCGTCGCATCAATGATGATCCCAACCCGTTCGTTGCCTACCGGCCACACTGCGCATGGGACTCGTATGCGTCAGTCCACGGCATGGAGGCCGATGCCCGTGAGGCGCTCGTTCGCACTACCGACGCGCGGATCGCCGCAGTGGCCGGCACCGGGTTCACGGTCACACCGTACTCGCGGGCCGATGCATTGTCCGAAGCGCTCGGGTTCAGTGCCGACGGCGGGGTCTGGATCAAGGACGAGACCCATCAGGTGGCGAGCAGTCACAAGGCACGGCACCTGTTCACGACGTTGCTCTACCTGTTGGTGGGCGAGTCCGTCGGCAACGTGCCCTGGACCCTCGGAGACCGCCCGACGTTGGCCATCGCCTCGTGCGGGAACGCCGCGATCGCCGCGGCCACGTTGGCCGCCGCAGTCGAGTGGCCGATCGAGGTGTTCGTTCCTCCGTCTGCGTCGACTCCGGTTCTCGCCCGACTTGGTGAGCTCGGTGCCACGATCAGCGTGTGCCCGCGCCTCGACACGGATCCCCTCGGAGATCCCTGTGTGCACCGCTACCGAGATGCCGTGGCGGGTGGTGCGATCCCGTTCAGCGTGCAGGGCCCCGAGAATGCGTGGTGCCTCGATGGTGGCCGCACCATTGGATGGGAGATCGGAGCAGACCGCCCCGACCATCTGTTCATCCAGGTCGGCGGCGGTGCGCTGGCGCGTTGCACGATCGGCGCGCTCGCCCAGACCGGGCCGATGCCGAAGCTCCATGCGGTGCAGACCGAGGCATGCGCCCCGCTCGCTCGCGCATGGAAGCGCGCCCTCACGGGCGCGGGCGGATTCGCCGCAGCCGCCCAGCACTGGGGCGAGATCATGACGCCATGGGAGCACGTCGGCATGTCGGCGGCAGACGGGATCCTCGATGACGAGACCTACGACTGGATCGGCGTGATCAACGGCATCCACGCCAGTCACGGCGCGCCGGTGATCGTCAAGGAAACGGAGATCCTGCAGGCCAACGACCTGGCCCACCAGCTCACGGATATCGGCGTCAGCCACACCGGCAGCGCCGGACTGGCCGGACTGCTCGCCATCCGCGATGTGATCAGCGATCACGAACGAGTGGGCCTGATCTTCAGCGGGCTGCGTCGCTGACCAGGATTGCCAGCTCGTCTTCGAGGTTTCGGCGGGCCGCCTGCTCGCGTGCTGCGGCCATGGACGCAGTGACGTAGATGCGGTCGCGTGCGAGAAACGATCGCAGCACTGCGGCACGCCCGGCGCGCCACGTGACCTCGTCGACGAAGTCGTACTCGGCCCGCACACCTTGGACGTACGCGCGGTAGTCGGAGGGCTCGGCACCCAGCACGGCGAGGTCTGCGTCCAGCAGCACGGCGGCGCCCGGCGTGTCCGCCTCGTGGCCGGCGGTCGCGAGCACGAGGTCGCGCAGGCTGCTCAGCCGCGCTGTCGACCAACCGATCTCGGCCAGCGCGCGCTCGGCGATGGCGGCGCTGTCGGCCTCGTTCGTGGCCGACCGCGGGTCGTACACCACGTCGTGGAACAGCGCCGCAGCCCGCACGGCATCGACATCGACATGGACATGGACATCAACATGGTCCGTCGCAACCTCGACGGCGATGAGGTGCGCGATGTGGTGCAGCACCCAGCGCACGTGCTCGGCGGTGTGGTAGCGGCGGTGCGGTTCGGTGTGCCGGGCCACGAGGAGATCCGCCGTGTGCTCGTAACCCGTCCCGGCGATGTCGCGCCAGCAGCGGCGCACGACGTCATCCGCAGCGGTCATCCCGCGACGGTAGATCGTGAGGCGGTCGCCGGTCGATCGACGGCGTGCAGAGTGGCAGAGTGGCAGAGTGGTCGCCGTGGCCGTACTGATCGACGAACCGATGTGGTGGTTCCAGGGCCGCAAGTGGTCGCACCTGGTGAGCGATGCGAACTTCGAGGAGTTGCACACGTTTGCCCAGCATGCCGGCATCCCCCGCCGAGCGTTCGAGGGGGACCACTACGACATTCCCGAGGAGTACTACGCCGACATGCTGGCCGCGGGTGCGGCGCCCACACCGAGC
>JAYTSB010000623.1:0-6855 GCA_043745825.1 Actinomycetota bacterium
GCTCGCGGACGCAGCGACCGCGCACACCTCGGCGCTGCAGAAGAAGCCTTGGCACCGACCGGCCAGAGCCCGGGTGCGGCGGCGGAGGCCGTCGAGCGACACGGGCGCCGGGCTGGCCGTGCAGGCCTCGGTGATCTCGTTGGCGGTCACCAGTTCGCAGTGGCACACGATCCGTCCTGATCCACCGCGCGAGTACGGCCGTGGGAATGCTTCGCCGAGGTTTGGCATCGTGATATCGGCCAGCTCGCCCGGATCACGGCGGACGAGTTCGATGCCGCATGCCGCCACCAGCGTGAGGGCGTGCTCGGCGATGGCCATTGCGGCGGTGAGGCCGGTGGAGCGAATGCCACCCAGGCACACGATTCGCAGCGCCGGGTCCTGGGAGATCTGGTAGTCGCTGTGTTCGGTGGCCGCGCGCAGGCCCGCATAGACGGCTGTGACCTCGTGCTCGAGGAGGCCCGGCAGGATGCGGCGGCCCTTGGCCAGCAGCGCATCGATGCCCTCGCGCGTCGAACCCGTTGCGGCGCGGTCGTCGATGTCGTCGGCCGTGGGTCCGAGCATCACGTTGCCGAAGACCGTTGGTGCCACCAGCACCCCCTTCGTGGTGGCCGTTGGCACGGGCAGAATGGTGCGGCCCAGCAGCGACCGGGCGAACTTGTCGAACACGATCAGCTCGCCGCGACGAGGTCGGATCGTGAAGCCGCTGTTGCGGCCGAGCAGACCGTTGACCACATCGCTGTAGAGCCCCGCCGCGTTCACCACGCACCGTGCCCGCAGTGTGTTCCCGCCCGCTGAGCCCACCAACATGGTCTCCGTGTGTGCGTCGACCTCCAGTTTCGTCACGTGGTGATTCGGAAGCCAGGTCACCCCGTTGGCGATGGCCTCGCGGGCGAAGGCCAGGGGTGTGCTCCACGGATCGATGATGTGCTCGTCGGGCACCAGCATCCCGCCGCGGATTCCGGGACCGAGGTGCGGCTCCAGTTCGTGTACGGCAGCGGCATCGACGATCTCCGTTGCGGTGTAGCCGTTCGCCGCGGCCTTCGCTTCCAGCGCAGGAAGTTCGGCGAACTGCTCGTCGTCCCACGCAACCAGCAGCGCGCCGGTGGTCTCCACGGCGACGCCGACGGCGGCGGCGTAATGGCTGAGCAGTTCGTGTCCGCGGCGTACGAGACCGGACTCCAACGAGCCGGGCACGGCGTCGAAGCCTGTGTGGAGGATGGCGGTGTTGGCCTTGCTCGTGCCCGCGCCGACGTCGCCGTGGGCGTCCAGCAGAGCGATGCGCAGCTGATGGTGCGACAGTTCACGGGCGACAGCGGCCCCCACCACGCCGGCACCGATGACGGCGACGTCGTAGGTGATCGCGTCATCCATCGAGGGCCACCGTTGCATCGGCGATCGAGCGCCAGCGGGCCAGACGGTCATTCGCCTCGTCGGCGCTGATGCGCGGTTCCACCACGGCGAGCGGCTCCCACGCCATGGCAGCGTGAAGATCGCCGGCACCGATGCGTGCGAATGCGGCAACGCCGAGCGCCGTCGCGTCTGGCGACGGGTAGACCTCCACAGGCACCTGCAGCAGATCTGCCTGGATCTGCAACAGCAGGCGGCTGCGGGTCAGCCCGCCGTCCACGCGCAGCCGGGTGAGCGGTGCGCCGAGGTCGTTGGCAGCGGCCCGCGCCAGCCAGGCCACCTGCGCGGCAACTCCCTCCACCACAGCGTGCACGACGTGGGCCCGCGAGGTGCCGAGCGACAGCCCGGTCAGCGAGCCCTTGGCGTTGGGGGCCCAAAACGGCGCCCCGAGTCCGGCGAGGCCGGGAACGAACGTGACGCCGCCGCTGCCCGTGACGGTGGCACCGAGCGCGTCGAGATCCTCGGGTCCAGCGATGCAGCCGATGTCCTGCAACCAGGTGACTGCGGCGCCGACCGTGTAGACCTGCCCGTCGAGACACCAGGTGGTGCCGCTGTCGAGCTGCCAGCCGACGGACCCGACGAGCCCGTTGGTCGACCACGTCGGGGTTGCACCGGTGGACGCGAGCAGGAAGGCACCGGTGCCATAGGTGCACTTCGCTTCGCCTGCCTCGACGCAGGACTGCGCGAACAGCGCGGCCTGTTGATCCACGCACAGACCAGTGATCGGAACGCCGGGATGACCGAACACGTCCGTGGTGCCGACCGGTCCGGCGTTCGGAACGATGTCGGGCAGCGAGGCCGGATCGATGTCGAAAGCCCTGCACGCTGCATCGCTCCACGCGACCTGCCTGAGGTCCATCAGCAGTGTGCGGCTGGCGGTTGCGGCGTCGGTGACGAACGCGCCGCACAGGCGACGCAGCAGCCACACGTCGCTGGTGGTGATCGTTGGGCCGGCACCGAGTTGCGCCCGCAGCCAGGCCACCTTCGGCGCCACGAAGTAGGGGTCGAGCTGCAGACCCGAGATGGCCTCCAGTTCTGCCGCACCGTCGGCGGCTCGGATTCGTTCGCACACGCCGGCGCTGCGACGGTCCTGCCACACGACGGCCGGGCCAATCGGGTCACCGGTTGCCCGGTCCCACGCGACGATGGTCTCGCCCTGGTTGGCGAGACCGATTGCGTCGGGCGCCTGCCCGCCGCCAGCTCGCCGCAACGCGTCGCCACCGGCACCGAGCAGGCTCTGCCAGATCACCTCGGGGTCGACCTCCACGCCGCCGTCCGGCGTGGCCTTCGGGCCACACGGCGCCGACGCCTCGGCAACGACGATGCCGTCGTCGACCACGATCGCCTTGGTGGCCGACGTCCCCTGGTCGATCGCGAGCACCCGCATGGCCCGTCAACCTACTGGCCGGCGGTCTGGGCTGCTCGGGTTTGGGCTGCCCGGCGGTTGGGCTGCCCGATGGGTCAGGCGACGGGCAGCCATGCGAGCGCGAGCTGGGTGACGCGCACGTCGGAGCGCTCGAGCGTGATGGGCACGGTGGTGATGTTCTTGGAGAGTGCGTTCCAGCGCGTGTCGATCTCCATGACCTCCTGGGTGAGCTCGGACTCGAGCTGGCCCAACTGGTCGTTCAGCGAGCCGACCTTGTTGTGGGCGGCCTCCACCCGGTCACCGGCGGCACTCGTGCGCGACCGCCGTCCCGCTGCCGAGCCCGCCTTGCCGAGCACTGAACCCAGCAGACCCCCGCGCGACTTTCGCCCGGAGAACAACCCGCCCAGGATCGAGCCGGCCGTGGACAGGAGTTCCTCATTGCGCTTGCCGTCGCGCTCGGTCTCCAGCACGTCGGCCCGGTCTTGGGCGGTCTGCATCTGGGTGCGGATGCGCGCCACCTTGTCCTCGTACTTGCTACGCAGGGCTGCAGTCTCGGCATCAGCCTTGGCGTCGGCGGCCTGATAGCAACGCGTGCCGAACGCCTCGCCCGTCTCACCCGGGCGACTGAACAGCTTGAGGTCGCGGTTCACGAGCAGCTCCATCGAGCGGCTGCGGACGAGGAAGTCGACGAGGTCGCGCTCAAGCCCCGTCCAGAACGTCTTTGCGTCGATGGGGGCGTCGCCGAGTCGGTAGGTGCAGGGGGTAGCTGGTTGGTCGCGCAGATCCCGGTCGTCGTAATCCACGGCGATCACGCGGCTGACATCGACCGTGGCGAGCAGCGGGTGCAACACCGCCTCGTACTCATCGTCGTGCACGAGGTCCGCCTTGGGGTCGTCGTAGCGCAAGGTGACGCGTGCGACCACGGCTGCGGATGCAGTGGTGCCCCGTGGGTCGGAGCCCACCGCGGCAAGCCATGGGGCGGCGGGATCCACCCAGCGCACCGGGATGCCGCCCGCGACTTGGGGCATGACGGTGGTGGCATCGCCGGCCATCGGCGCAGCAGGCGCGGCGGACACGGGCGGCGCCGCCGTGGCGGCAGTGGGGGAAGCGGACGTGGGGGAGGCGGACGTGGGGGAGGCGGCCGTGGCGGAGGCGGACGCGGCGGAGGACGCAGAGGTGGCGGCTTCCGGAACCGGTTCTGGCATGCGTACCGCAGCGCTCTCGCGTTGGTCGGCCATCAGCGTGGTGATCTGCTCGCGGGTCAGCGGGCCGCGCAGGTAGCTCATCGCCCACCGTGTCGTGAAGACCTCCGGCTGGTCCTTGCCGGCCCGGCGCAGCACGAACTCGCGCTTGGCCAGGCCGCTGATCGTGTCGCCCACCGCCTGCACGTCGACGCCACCGGCCGCGGCGCTCATCCCGTCCAGCAGGCGCTGCTTGTCGCGATCGGTCTGCAGCCGGCCGATCATCCACGTGCCCGCATTGGACAGCGCCTTGTAGTCCACGTCCACCGGGTTCTGCGTGCTGAGGACCACGCCCACGCCGAACGCGCGGGCCTGCTTCATCAGCGTCATGATCGGCTTCTTCGTCGGCGGCATGGCCGTGGGCGGTAGGTACCCGGCGACCTCGTCCATGTAGAGGAGCGCACGCAGATCGGTGGTGCCGCTCTGGCGGCGCATCCACGTGACCAGCTTGGCGAGCACGAGCGTGGTGACGAACTGACGCTCCTCGTCGTTGAGGTGGGCGATCGAGACGATCGCGCACCGCGGCTTGCCCTCCGGTGTGTGCAACATCGACGCGATGTCCAACGGAGGGCCGGCCATCCAGGCGCCGAAGCTGGGTGAGGCGAGCAGACCGTTGAGACGCATCGCGAACCCGGTGCGCTCCTTGGCCGGGAAGAACGAGTCGAGCTCGAACACCCCGAGCTTGCGGATCGGCGGGTTCTGGACAAGCCCGATCAGCGCGGCGATGTCCAGGCTTCGGCCGGCGGTCCATTCGTTGAGGATGAGGTTGGACAACAGGATGTGCTCGCGACTGGTGAGCGGATCCGCCTCGATGCCCACCAAACCGAGCAATCCGCTGACGAAGCCGTCGATCTCGTCCCCGATGACCTCGGCGTCGCTCGCGTCGGCGGGCGCCTGCAGTGACCCGACGATGTTGACGGCCACTCCGGCCGAGGAACCGGGTGTGTAGATGGTGAACTCCACGCTGTTCCGCATCGCTGCGATGTCGGCCGGGCCGAGGTTCCAGTCGGCCAACCCCTTCGTCCACGCCGCAGCCTGCGCAGCAGCGAAGTCGGTCACGGACAGCCCCGCCTTCTGCGCATCGCCCTCGTTCACCCACGGTTCGAAGTCCGTCGGCGCGAGCGCAGGAAACGTGAGGCACAGGTTGGTCAGATCGCCCTTCGGGTCGATGAGCAATGTGGGCACGCCGGCGCGCAGGGCGTCCTCGATCAACACGATCCCGAGGCCGGTCTTGCCGGACCCGGTCATGCCGACGATCACGCCGTGGGTTGTGAGATCGCCGGAGGAGACGGCCGTCGTGGTGCCCGTTCGCTCGTGCTTCGCAGCGTCGATCTGCCCACCGATGATGAAGTCAGCCATCGGGCCACATTAGAACGGTCGGCTGGTAGGCGTGCTGCCCTGCGCAGGTGGTCGTCTCGGTGCGGCGCCCCGATGGAGGTGATGTATGTTCGCGTCCATGATCCGCGTGAGTGTTCTGTACCCGGGTGGCGACGACGCCACGTTCGACCACGACTACTACAAGAACAACCACGTCCCGCTGGCGTGCTCGACCTGGAACGTGGCCGGTGAGATCGACAAGGGCATCAGCGGCCCCAACGTCGCCGCCGTACACTTCTTCTTCGAGTCGATGGACCAGTTCCAAGCAGCCATGGGGGGACCGGGCACAGCCGACGTCATGGCCGACGTGGCCAACTACACCAACATCACCCCCGTGATGCAGATCAGCGAAGTCGTCTGACCTCACGTCCGCTCCGCCGGAGGGCGAGCGCTGAGGTGATTGGGTCAACCCGTCGCAATCAGGTCGGCGAGATGCGGTACGCGCAGCGCGTGTCGCCGCTGAGCAGATGCTGCTCGCGACGCACCGTGACCTCGGGACCAAGCGCCTGCTGGAACACGTCGAGCTCGCTGCGACACAGGCCCTGGCACTCGGTCGCGGCCACGCAGATCGGGCAATGGTGCTCGACCAACAGCCAGCCGTCGCCCTGGGGGATCGCCTCGGCGATGTAGCCCTCTTGGGTGCGGCGCTCGGCCAGGGCGCGAACGCGCACCGCGACGGGCTTGCCGTCCATGGCGTTGCGATAGGCACACAGCTGTTCTCCGGCGCGCTGATCGATCACCTGTTGCAGTGCGGCTTCGCCGAGACGATTGCGGATCGACGCCAGCAGCTCGACGGTGAGCTCACCGTGGCGATCGGGAAACAACTCCTGGCTGAGCGATGTGGTGCGCCAGCGGATTGCCGGGCGGCCCCGGCCGACGATGGGGCCTTCGAAACGTTCAACGAGTCCGGCGTGCTCCAACGCGTCGAGGTGCTGGCGTACGGCGGTGGTGGTGCTGAACTGCGCGGCGAGCTCCTGAGCCGTCGCCGAGTCGGCCCGCTTGAGCATCTCCACGATGCGGCGTTTGGCGTCGGACAGGTCGGCCATTGGTGCCCACTCTAACGGATTGAGTAAGCGATCGCTTTCTCAAAGGCAACCGGCGGCGTCACTGAAACCGGCGCGACTCGGCCTGAGCTTTGACAGAATGTCAAGCGTGACCCTCACAGCCGGCGCGCTCGCCACTTCGTCCCACGACCCGATCGAGGACGCCCTCGTCAACCAGTTCGGCCTTGCCGACACGGTGGTGGACAAGGCATCGATCGCAAACAGCGTTGCCCGATTTCGCGAGCAGGGCATCGTCCTGCCGACGTTCGCGCAGCTCGCTGATCCGAGCTCCATCGATCCGGCGCTCACCGTTGGGACCGGCAAGAACGACCCCCATGCCGCGAACCTCTGGCGAGTGCACTGGTACAACGATCTCGACGGCAACCGTGTGTCGGTGCCCGACCATGTGGTGCTCACCAAG
>JAYTSB010000624.1:0-1861 GCA_043745825.1 Actinomycetota bacterium
CAACCAGCTGAATCCGAGCTGGATCTGCTCGGAACTCGTGACGGACGCGATGACCATCGTGTAGAGCGGAAACAGGGCAAACAGGGTGAGACAGGTCAATGCCGCGACCCGCACGATCCGGTAGGTGGTGCTCGGCTTCATGACTCCATGGCCCCGATGTCAACTCGGAGAATCCTGAGGTACAGGATCGAAAAGCCGATCAGGAAGGCCACCATCAACATCGACATCGCTGAACCGAGGCCAAAATTGAGGTTCACGAAGGACGTCCGGTAGATCACCAAGGACAACACGTCAGCCGACTCCGGGGCAGCCGTGCTGAACATGATGAACGGCGTCGTAAAGTCGTTGAACGTCCAGAACGAGATGATCAATGACAGGAGCAGCAGGATCCTTCGAACGCTTGGGAGGGTGATCGAGCGGAACTCCCTCCACCGCGAGGCACCGTCCACTCTGGCCGCCTCGACGAGTTCGTTCGGGATGCTCTGGACAGCCGGCAGGAGCATCAGGAAGGCGAACGGCCAGGTCCTCCACAGGGTATTGATACACATCGCCCAGAAGGCCTGGGAGCCCGCGAACCAGAAGGTGTCGCGAGGTAGCAGGCTGAGTTCCTGCCCAAGGACGACATTGACCGCGCCGTCCGGTTGGAACATGAATGTCCAGAGAATCGCCGCGCAGAATGACGGAAGCGCGAACGACAGCAGGAAGATGCTTCCCAGGACTCGGCGCCCTCGCATCCCGTCCGCCAGGAACACCGCAGCGCTCATCCCGAACAGCGCGGACAGCCCGACGACCACCGCCGTGTACGCAATGGTGATCACGAACGACTGGAGCAGCGCCTGCGAGATCGCGTTCCACGAGCCGAGAACCACCGCGTAGTTGGCCAATCCAACGAACGGCGCGTGGGTCCAGTCCCGGATGGTGAATTGATTGAGCCCCATGAAGCTCATCGCGACGGCCGCCAGCATCGGGATGATCTGCACAAACACGATCACGATGACCGCAGGAGCCATCAGGACATAGGGCATGGCCCGTCGCATTGCCTTGCGTCGGCGAACTCCTTCCACCGCCGGATCGCGATGGACGACTCCATGGTGTTGAAACGCCGTCTCATCGAGGTCGATAGTCGACCAGGTATGTGACGAAGGACCGTCGGCGACGGGGTCGTCGAGCGGTCCTCCAGGTTCCCTGTACGGCGGGGTGGTGACGGTGTCCTCCTATCGGCGGGTCACGGTCGGTGGTTGCGAATCGGCCGCTGTCAGCCGCCGGCTTTCACGGTCGCTTCGACCTTCTGAAGGGCCTTCTCGACGTCTGCCGGGGACACGGCTTTCGTGGCGGCATTCGTCTGGTAGAGCTTGACCAATGCGTCGCCGACGCCCTGCAAGAGCTGCGAGCTCGAAGCGTCGGTCGGGGTCGCTGCGGCATTTGAGAGGATCGCTCCGTAGGCCTTCATGGAGTCCGTCTGGAAGTACGGATCAGCCAGGCCTGCCTTGGTCACGGGCAGGCCGACGTTGCCCTTGGCCTCAGTGACCTGGGCCGTCGCGCCAAGGAGACACTTGACGACAGCGAGGGATGCATCACGGTGCTTCGTGTCCTTGAACACCGCGAGATTGACGCCGGCGAGGTGGGACATGATGGGCTTGCCCCCCGTGGGCAACGGGTCCGGCAACGGGATCAGGCCGATCCCGTACTTGTCCGGGTGGTCGATCGCGGCCTGTGGGTTCTGCGTGATATCCATGGCGGCCTTGCCACTGTTGAACAAGGCGTTGTCGCCATTTGCATTGTCGGCGACCGCCTTGGGCGACATGATCTGATCCGGGTAGACCCAAGAAACGAGGCCGGTCATCGCCGCGACCATGGCCGG
>JAYTSB010000625.1:0-1507 GCA_043745825.1 Actinomycetota bacterium
CCCGATACGTCGGTTCGTCAGGCGGGTCGCCACGCAATGCAGCTTCGATCCGTCGCTCATCCATCACAGGACCTCCTTGAGGCGGCCACGCAAGGCCGCGAGCGCCTGCGTGCAATGACTGCGTGCTGCGCTGGCGGTGATACCCAATGTCACTCCGACGTCCTCGAAGGCCAGGTCGGCGCGAAACCGAAGGTAGAGCACGGCACGCTGGCGCTCCGGCAAGCGGTCCACCTCGGACCACACCTGCCTTCGCTCGAAGTCGTCGGCAGGATCGCCGCCAACCGCCTGACGAAAGCGCGTGTTGGATAACCGCAGGCCGCGGGCGAAACGGCGATGCCCGTCCATCGCCAGCCGGTAAGCGACGTGAAACGTCCACGACTTCAGATCCCTGATTGGTTCCCCTGCGCAGAGCGCATCGAACAGCCGAAGGAGCGACTCCGTACGACATCATCGGCGGCGGCGTCCTTGACGCCGAGGCGGCGGACGAACCCGAACAGGACCTGGCCGTGTGCCTGCTCGAACTCGATTACCGTCCTGTCCTGCGCGCCGAGGCGGGCCGTGACGACGCCGTCGTTGGACTCAGTGTCCACAACGTCGCTGCAACTGCGCGTCAAGAGCATCAGCTTGCCGACGCCGAAGGGCCCAAAAACGCTCAGCAGGTCCCACAGTTGGAGCGTAGCCACACCAATCCGCTGCGAAAGCCGGTCGTCCTCCACGTGGCTGGCGCGAGCCTTGGCCGAGGCCTAAGCCATGAGCCCAACAGGTAGACGTGGTCAGACGGTCTCGATGATTGAGGCGAACCCGGACGGCATCGGCGATCTTGCGGATGTGGGTGGGGTTGGAGGTGACCACACCTTCGCGTCGGCGCACGGCTCCATCGACGACGGTGACGTCGACAATGTCGTCATGTCCAGCGCACCCGCAAGCGCGCCGACGGCCTTGGCCTGTTCATCCATGAGGGATTCGTTGGTGCACAGGCGTCGCCGTATCTTCCACGACCTCGAGATCGTCCGGAGCGGCGCGGCCGCCACGAGCCCCCGCACCAACCCTGCCATCTCCGTCCACCGGCAGGGTCCATGGGCAGCGGGATTCCCGGTGATCGATCCGCCGCGGCCGTCAGACCGACCGATCGCTCCGGCCATGAACGTGCGAATATCGTCTCGGACCATGGAGTTCAGGGCTCCTCGTGTGCGAGCGGGAACCATATCGACACACGTGCTCCACCGAGGGGACTCTGGTCGATGGTGACGCCGCCGCTGTGGGCCGCCGCCACGGAGGAGACGATTGCGAGCCCGAGCCCGGAACCGCCGCGGTCGGTGGTCCGGGCCTCGTCGGACCGGGAGAATCGTCGGAACAGCTCATTGCGATGTACGGGGTCGATACCGGGACCGTCGTCATCGACGTGCAGCCACAGCCGGTCGTCGTGGACCGCCACCTCGCCCCTCACCAACGATGTGGCATGGCGCTGGGCGTTGGCGAGGAGGTTGCGCGCGGCGCGTGCCACGAG
>JAYTSB010000626.1:0-3394 GCA_043745825.1 Actinomycetota bacterium
CGGTTCGTGTCCCAAGCCGTGCTGCGCGCCCGCCACTTCCTCACCACCGGCGCCCCACCACCCCGCTGACAGGCGGGGGTCGAGGGTGGAGGCGCGCACCCCCTCGGTAAGGTGCACGCATGGCCGATCACGAGGTGCTCGCTCGCTTCTCGCCGGCCGTGCGCGCCTGGTTCGCCACCTCGTTCCCGGCCCCCACGCCAGCTCAGGTGCAGGGCTGGCCCGCCATCACCGGCGGCCAGCACACGCTCATCTGTGCGCCAACGGGCAGCGGCAAGACCCTCACGGCCTTCCTGTCCTCGATCGACAGGCTGGTCTCCTCACCCGTGCCGGACAAGGCCACCCGCACACGCGTGCTGTACATCTCGCCGCTACGCGCCCTCGCCTTCGATGTCGAGAAGAACCTGCGCGCCCCGATGATGGGCATTGAACTCGCTGCGGAGCGACTCGGCGAGCCGTTCGTCAAACCGGTGGTGGCCATGCGCACCGGCGACACCAGCGCAAAGGATCGCCAGGCCCTGATCCGGCGACCGCCGGACCTGCTCATCACCACGCCGGAGAGCTTGTACCTGATGCTCACCTCGTCGGCTGCGGCAACGCTGGCGGGCGTCGAGACCGTGATCATCGACGAGATCCACGCGATGGCCGCCACCAAGCGCGGCGCGCACCTGATGATGTCGTTGGAACGGCTCGAGGAGGTCACCGCGACGCCACCGCAGCGCATCGGCCTGTCCGCCACGCAGCGCCCGCTGGAGGAGGTCGCCCGCTTCCTCGGCGGCTACAGCGAGGCCGGCCGCCAGCGGCCGGTCACCATCATCGATGCCGGTATTCGCAAGCAACTCGAGATCGAGGTCGTCGTCCCCGTGGAGGACATGGGCGAGATGGGCAAGGCGCTGCCGCCGGGTGAGCTCCGGTCCGGGCCCGCCAGCGCAGCGATGACCCCCCAGCGGTCCAGCATCTGGCCGAGCATCTACCCCCGCATCCTCGGGCTGGTGCTGTCCCACCGAAGCACCATCATCTTCTGCAACGCCCGTCGCCAGGCCGAGCGGCTCGCGGCTCGATTGAACGAGGCTGCGGAGGAAGCCGGCGTCGGCGTGGATCCGGAGACGGGTCGATTGACCGAGGACCTCGTCAAGGCCCACCACGGTTCGCTCGCCCGGGAGCAGCGCGTCGTGATCGAAGACCAGTTGAAGCGCGGTGAGCTGCGCGCCATCGTCGCCACCAGCAGCCTGGAGCTGGGCATCGACATGGGCGCCGTCGACCTCGTCATCCAGGTTGAGTCGCCGGGCTCGGTCAGCCGCGGGTTGCAGCGCATCGGCCGTGCCGGCCACCAGGTGGGCGAGCCGAGCAAGGGCACGCTGTTCCCCAAGCACCGCCACGATCTGCTCGAGGCGGCCGTGGTCACCCGGCGGATGATCGACGGCCAGATCGAGGCCACCCGGTATCTGCGCAACCCGCTCGATGTCATGGCCCAGCAGATCGTCGCCTACGTCTCGGCCGCGCCCGGTGACGTGTCCGTCGACGCAGTGGCGGCGATGGTGCGCCGTTGCGCGTGCTTCGCCGAGATCTCCGACGATCTGTTCCACAACACACTGGATCTGCTCGCCGGGCGCTATCCCAGCGAGGAGTTCAACGAGCTGAGACCCCGGCTGGTGTGGGACCGCATCAACAACACGGTCCGCGCTCGCGATGGCTCCAAGCGCCTTGCGGTCACCAGCGGCGGCACCATCCCCGACCGTGGTCTGTTCGGCGTCTTCCTGCCGGACGGCACGCGCGTCGGCGAGCTCGACGAGGAGATGGTGTACGAGTCCCGTCCAGGGGAGACCTTCGTCCTCGGCGCGTCCACGTGGCGCATCGAGGACATCACCTTCGAGCGCGTCGTCGTCACCCCGGCACCCGGGCAGCCGGGCAAGATGCCGTTCTGGCACGGCGACCGCCCCGGTCGGCCGCTGGAGCTCGGACGGGCCCTCGGCGCCTTCCAACGCGAGATCCGCGCCCTCTCCCAGGATGATGCGATGCAGCGCCTCATGTGCGAGTACAATCTCGATGCCTTCGCAGCGAACAACGTGATCCTCTACCTCGGTGAACAGGCCGAGGCCACGGGCGTCGTGCCCGACGATCGCACCGTGGTCATCGAACGGTTCCGCGACGAGATCGGCGACTGGCGGGTGTGCATCCTCAGTCCGTTCGGCACGCCCGTGCACGCGCCGTGGGCGATGGCCATCGAACGGCGACTGATGGACCGCTACGACATGGCGGTGGAGACGATGTGGGGCGACGACGGCATCGTCATCCGCCTTCCCGAGGCCGCCGACGAGCTGCCGCTGGCGGAGCTGATGATCGATCCCGAAGACGTCGACGAGCTGGTGATGGCCACGCTGCCGCAGACCTCACTGTTCTCCGCCCGCTTCCGCGAGTGCGCCGCCCGCGCCCTGCTGTTGCCGCGTCGGCGCCCGGACCGCCGCACGCCGCTCTGGCAGCAGCGCCAACGCGCCGCCGACCTGCTCGCCGTCGCGGCGCGGTACCCAAGCTTCCCCATCCTGCTGGAGACCAGCCGCGAGTGTCTGCAGGACGTGTTCGACGTGCCTGCGCTGCGTGAGGTGCTCGGTCAGCTGCGCAGCCGCGCGGTGCGGATGGTGAGCGTGGACACCAAGGGTGCGTCGCCGTTCGCGCAGAGCCTGCTGTTCAACTGGATCGCCGCCTACATGTACGAAGGCGATGCGCCCCTGGCCGAGCGGCGAGCCGCAGCGTTGGCGCTCGACCGCGATCTGTTGCGCGACCTCCTGGGGGCCGAGGAACTGCGCGAGCTGCTCGACGCCGGGGTGCTGGCCGACCTGGAGCTGGAGCTGCAATGCCTCACCGACGGGCGCCGGGCGCGCAGCGCGGATGAGCTGCACGATGTGCTCCGCCGCCTCGGCGACCTGACCGCTGCGGAAGCTGATCTGCGCTGTGAGGGTGACGCCGGCCCGTGGCTCGCAGCCCTGGTGGATGAACGCCGGGCGATCACGATTGGTCTGGGCGCGGTTGGTCTGGAGACCGCAGGCATCGGGGACGAGCCGCGCTACATCGCCGCGGAGGACGCGGCCCGCTATCGCGACGCGCTCGGGTGCTCGCTGCCGATGGGTCTGCCGATGGCGTTCACCGACCCGGTTGCCCGCCCGCTGGAGGAGCTGCTGCGTCGGTACGCGCGCACCCACGGGCCGTTCATGTCCGCCGACGCAGCTCGCCGGTTCGGCCTCCCGCTGGAGCGGGTGGTCGGTGCGATGGCCGCGCTCGAAGCCGAAGAACGGGTGGTTCTGGGCGAGTTCAGGCCAGACGGCGTGGCTCGCGAGTGGTGCGATGTCGAGGTGCTGCGCCAGCTGCGCCGCCGGTCGCTGGCGTCGCTGCGACGCGAGGT
>JAYTSB010000627.1:0-3660 GCA_043745825.1 Actinomycetota bacterium
CCAGTGGCGGCTCCGCAGGATGCCGGGCATCACGATCTCGAAGTCCGGCGACTCCGCGAGCCGGTAGGCATCCCGCCGTTTGCATCCGGCACGCATCAGCTCGGCAATTGGCACGATGCCCGGATGATCCTGCAGCCAGCGCTGCACGGTGGGAACCCAGTCAGCAGACATGGCGTCTCCTCTCGTCATGAACGGCGAGGGAAGGCCACGGTCACGCTACCGACGCGCTGGTGGTGAACGCACCGACGCCGCTCCGAACGAGGAGGAGGCAGAGTCGCCCGCGCAATCCGCGCCGTCGGGCGCGGCCTGAGCGCCTCGATCCGCCCAGAACGCGCCCGAAGGCGCGATTTGCGCGGCATCGGGGCCGCGAAACCGATGGTGGCGGGGCGGGGCGGGCCGCGAAAACCGATCGGGGCGGGGCTGGGCGGGGCGGGGCGTGGCGGGGTCGGTTCGACGGGCGCCAGCGACCTGCGACCGTCAGCTGCGCTGGTAGTTGGGGGCTTCTTTGGTGATCGTCACGTCGTGGGGGTGGCTCTCCTCGCGCCCAGCGGTGGTCACCTTCATGAATCGAGCCGTGTCACGCAGGCGCTGCAGCGTGCCGGCTCCGGCGTAGCCCATGCCGCTGCGCAGGCCGCCGATGAGCTGGTAGGTGACGTCACCGAGGCTGCCGGCGTACGGGACCCGGCCCTCGATGCCCTCGGGTACCAGCTTGCGGGTGCCGGAGGGTCCCTGGCCGCTGGCGTAGCGGTCGGCGCCGTGGCCCTGCATCGCCCCGAGCGAGCCCATGCCGCGGTAGCTCTTGTAGCGACGGCCCTCGAACAGCTCCAGCTCGCCCGGTGCTTCTTCGGTGCCGGCCAGGAGTGAGCCGAGCATCACCGTCTCCGAGCCAGCAGCGATGGCCTTGACGACATCGCCGCTGTAGGTGATGCCGCCGTCGGCGATGACGGGGATCCCGAGTCGGCGGGCGGCCAGGCAGGTGAAGTAGATCGCCGAGAGCTGGGGCATGCCGGCACCGGACACGACGCGGGTGGTGCAGATCGAGCCGGCGCCCACGCCGACCTTGATCGCGTCCGCACCGGCCTGGGCGAGCGCCTCGACGCCGTCCTCGGTGACGACGTTGCCGGCCACGATTGCAACCGATGGCCAGCCGGCGCGCAGGCGCTCGATGGTCTTGATCACACCCGCGGAGTGGCCGTGCGCGGTGTCGATGACGATTGCGTCCACCCCCATTGCCGCGAGTGCTTCGGCCCGCATCTCGACGTCCGGTCCGACGCCCACTGCGGCTGCGCAAGCCAGGCGGCCCTTCGAGTCGCGGGTGCCGTTGGGGAACTCCTGGCGCTTGAGGATGTCCTTCACCGTGATCAAGCCGATGAGCCTGCCGGCGTCGTCGACCAGCGGCAGCTTCTCGATGCGATGCTTCTGCAGGGTGGCCCGGGCTTCGTCGAGGGTGGTGCCAACTGATGCTGTGATCAGTCGGTCGCCGGTCATGAAGTCGCTCACGGGACGGTCGAAGTCGCTGCCTTCGCAGAAGCGGATGTCACGGTTGGTGAGGATGCCGACGAGCAAGCCATCCGGCGACGTGATGGGCACGCCGCTGAACTTGAACCGGTTCATCAGAGCCTCGGCCTCGTGCAGCGTCGCCGTGGGCGGCAGCGTGACGGGGTCGGTGATCATGCCGCTCTGGCTGCGCTTCACCTTCTGGACCTCGGCGGCCTGATCTTCGATCGAGAGGTTGCGATGGATCACACCGATGCCGCCCTCGCGTGCCATGGCCACAGCCATCGGCGCCTCGGTGACCTTGTCCATCGCTGCTGAGACCAGCGGGATGGCGAGGCGGATGTCGCGGGCGAAGACCGACGAGGTGTCCACGGAGTCCGGCAGCACCTCGCTGTACCCGGGCACGATGACGACGTCGTCGAAGGTCAGAGCCTCGAACCGGTCGAAGAACGTGTCACGGTCGGAACGAGACGTCGAAGGGACGGACATCGTTGGCCTCCTTCTGGCGCATCAGATGAATGCATCATGACCCTACGCAGCCATGCCGGCGCAGTTGCCGCGTTTGAACGAAAAGTCAGCAGGGTCGGTGATCACGATGCGTGCGAACACCCACTTTGACCTACCCTGACGGCCTGTGACCCGCCTGATCTTCGTCCGCCACGGTGAATCGAACACCACGGTCTCGCGCCGGATCGGCGGCTTCCGTACCTGCACCGGGCTCTCGCCGTTGGGGCGGATGCAGGCCGACCGGCTGCGCCAACGCTGGGCAAAGGTGCCCGAGTTCACGGCGGACGTGTTGATCAGCAGCCAGTTCCCTCGGGCTCTGGAGACCGCCGAGATCATCTCGCCTGCGCTGGGTGACCTGGCGGTGGAGATGGTGGAGGGCTTCGGTGAGCACGATCCCGGCGAGGAATGTGACGGCATCACCTTCGACGATTTCGTCTCGCGCTACGGCGAGCGCGACTGGGAGAGCGATCCGTTCACGGTCGGGTTCCCCGGTGGCGAGACGCTGGCCGCGTTCCACCTCCGCATCGGCGAGGCGATCTCCCAAACGGTCCAGCGGCACGAGGGGAAGAACATCGTCATCACCTGCCACGGCGGCGTGATCGATGCCGCGTTGCGCCAGGCACTGCGGGCCCCGTCGATCGGCAGCTTCGACATCTGGACGCTGAACACCTCGATCACCGAGTTCCAGTTGGTGCGGCCAGGTCGGTGGCGGCTCCTGCGCTACAACGACCACGCCCACCTGGCCGGTCTGGAGCGCGAGACCGCACGCGCCGGGGCGGCGCAGCCGTAGATGGGTGCAGCCGGGCAGCGTCAGCACGTGGTGATCGTGGGCGCCGGATCGGCCGGCTGTGTTCTGGCGTCGCGGTTGTCGGAGGATACGCGACGGCGCGTGCTGCTGCTGGAAGCCGGCCCGGACGTGGAGCCCGGCGGCGAAGGGAACGACTCGTTCTTCGTCCCGCTGGGCGCGCCAGGGCGGACCTACGCGGACGTCCAGGCTGTGCGCACCCGGGATGCGTCCCCGTCGCCGTACGTTCTCGGTCGCGGCGTCGGCGGGTCGTCCGCCGTGAACGCAATGCTCGGCACGTGGGGCAGGCCGGCGGACTACGACCATTGGGAGCGGGACCTCGGCTGCACCGGTTGGTCGTGGCGTGATGTCGCTCCGGTGTTCGCTGATCTCCAGATCCCGCTCACCCGGGCCGATGCGAGCGAGTGGGGTGCGGTTGATCGTGCCCTCGTGTACGCCGCCGTTGCGCTGGGCCACCCACGCAGCACCGGGCCGGCGCCGGGCACCCTCGGTGCCGGGCCGGCGTGGTTGACTCGCACCAACGGGCGGCGGGTGTCAACGGCGGATGCCTACCTCGCCCCCGCACGATCCCGGCCCAACCTCACGGTGCGGGCCGGCGAAACGGTGGCGCGGATCGTCATGGACGGCCGCGTTGCGGTGGGCGTGGAACTGGCCGACGGCGAGCAGATCGAAGCGGCCGAGGTGGTGGTGGCTGCCGGCGCGATCCATTCTCCACTCCTCCTGCTGACCAGCGGGGTGGACCGCAGCGGCATCGGCATCGGCCTGAAGGACCACGTCTCGGCCACCCTCGTTCTGCACCTGCGCGAGCCGGCTGACACGGCGCGCCTGGCCGCATCAGCGCTGCTGCGCTG
>JAYTSB010000628.1:0-1569 GCA_043745825.1 Actinomycetota bacterium
GCCGACCCCGCTGCGCTGCGCCTCGGGGTCCGCGTCGTGGTGTGGTTGCTGTTCGGGTTCACGGTGGGTGAACGCGTGGGAGTACCGGCGTGGGTGATCATTGCCGGTGCGTTGGTGGTGTTGATGGCGCGCCAGCGCGTGCTGCCGTGGCGGCAGGTGCCAGTGCAGGCGGCCGTGCTGGCCGGCGGCCTCGGCGTGCTCGCCACGGCCGCCGCTGCGCACCTGCCGGTCGACCGGCTCCTTGCGATCCGGGGCATCCCCGGTGAGTTGGCCGCCGTGGCCGTGATGGCGCTCGGGGCCAATGCGATCAACAATCTCCCAGCGCTCCTCGTCACGCTTCCGAGTCTCGACCAGCACCATGAACGGGTGTGGGCGGTGCTGCTCGGGGTGAACCTGGGCCCCACCCTGTGGGTGACGGGAGCCCTCTCGACGCTGCTGTGGCAGGCGACGATGCGGCGCCTGGGACACTCGGTCTCAGCGGTCGGCTATGCGCGGGTCGCGGCGACCGTCGGGGTGCCGGCGTTGGCAGCTGCGTCGGCGGTGCACGTCGCGCTTGTCGTCGTCACCCGATGAGCGAATGCGCGTACAGCCGCCCGAGTTCTGGCCGCGCCGTTGCGACGCCGGCGAGGCGGACCGCATGCCAGGCCATCGAGTGGTTGGACGATGTCACCGGCAGACCGAACTCGGCTTCGAGAGCAGCGACGTGCGCGGCGAGCCGGACCGATGTGCACGAGACGAACACCGCGTCGACCGTGGCTGCTTCCACCAGCCGGGCGATGCCCGCGCGCACCGAATCGAGTGAGATGGTCGCGACTGCCGCGTCGGATTCCTCGTTGAAGGTCCCGAAGACCGGCACCTCGACCCCGCGAGCGGTGATGTAGGCGGCGACGATCTCGTTGACGTCGCCGCGATACGGCGTGAGCACGCCGACACGCCTCGCGCCAAAGGCCGCGAATGCAGCCATCGCCCCGGTGATCGGGGTGGTGCAGGCGGTGCCCGGTCGTGCGGCTCGGATTCTCGCGAACACCTCGTCTTCGCCGATGGCCATCGTTGCCGACGTGCACGCATAGGCGACCACGTCGAGGTGCCCGCCGGGCAAGATGTCCTCCACGGTGCTGGTGATCCGCGGTGCCATGGCGCGCAAAGTCTCCGGCGTCACCTGGTCATCGTTGCGGATCCGGTTGCTGTACAGGCCCAGGCCGGCGAACTCGCCGATCAGGGCGTGCAGCTCCGATTCGATGGTGTAGTCGCTGGCGAGCATCACCAGGCCGATCCGTCCGGCGGGGTCCAGCACCACGGGTGTGTACGGGAAGTGATCGAGGTGGATCATCGCAGCTCCGATGGTAGTGGAGGTGTCTGGCGGCGGTGCGAGTGGAGGGGCCCACCGCTAGCATTGAGGTCCGTGCCCGCGGACGATTTCGGTCGCTGCGCGCCCGTTGATCTCGCACCCACAGACGCACCTGCAAACGGAAGAAGTACAGCAAATGGCTAAGCGCGAATTCCCCCTCGAGCGCACCCGCAACATTGGAATCATGGCCCACATCGACGCGGGCAAGACCACGACGACCG
>JAYTSB010000629.1:0-4851 GCA_043745825.1 Actinomycetota bacterium
GTGGAGCACTGGGTCGAGCTCACCGATGTGGCCTTGCCGTTCGTCTCGTTCCAACACACGTTCCGGTTCATCGACACCAGCGACATCGTCACCTCAAAATCGACGTTGCGCTTCCGCACTCGAGAAGAGGTCACGTCCGCTCTCGTGGACAACGGGTTCCGTGTCGACGCGGTCCGTGACGCACCCGACCGGCCCGGCCGCGAGATGGTCTTCATCGCCCGCACCAAGTCCGAGTAGCCGACAGGTAACGTGCCACGGTGTTCCACCGCGAGGCGCTTCGATGACCGCGACCGACGCAACGCTGCTCACGATCCACCTCCTCGCGACGGCTGCGATGGTCGGCCTGATCTGGTTCGTCCAGGTGGTGCACTACCCACTCTTCGCTGCGGTTGGGACGGACCGATTCATGGCCTACGAGCAACGGCACCAGAAACTCACGTCGTTCGTCGTCGGTCCCTTGATGGCCAGCGAAGGCGCGACAGCGGTCTGGCTGGCGTTCAACCCGCCGCCCGGCGTCGGGCGCATCTGGCCTGTGTTCGGTCTGGGTGTGCTCGGCGTGATCCAGGCCAGCACGGTGTTGCTGCAGGTGCCGCAACACGACGCGCTCTCCAGCGGCTACGACCCCGCTCGGGTTCGTAGGCTCGTACGAACGAACTGGATTCGCACGCTCGGTTGGAGCGTCCGCGGCATCCTGGCTGCATGGATGATCGTGCGGGTGATGACCCGATGACATCGCCTGACCTGGACCCGGTGCGGCATGTCGTTCGCCTCATCGGCGTGTATGACGCCGACGGCACCCTGCGCGGCGAGCTCGGCTACTGGGTCGGAGCGCGTCTCGGCCGGCGTCACTGCTCCCTGTGCGACATCACCCACGCGCTGCGCCGATCCTGAGCAAGCGAGGCGCGTCACACCCATGTGGTGGAATGAACCGGTCCCCCAGATCCCCTGTGACTGTCGATCGGTTTCCGCTTGTCCCTGTACATCCACCACGGTTCGCACCTCGTGCCGCTCGTCGAGGTGCTCGCTGGCACACTCGCCCGGCCCCTGGACGATCCCTTCCAGGCCGAGGTCGTGTCGGTGCCCACCGCCGGCATGCGCGACTGGCTGCAACAGCAGTTGGCCTTGCGGCTGGGCGCCGGCGCGCATCACGACGGGATCTCGGCCAACATCGACATGGTCTTTCCCGGCCGTTTCAACGCGGCCGTGCTCGGGCAGCCGCTGGACGCCACCAGCGATTGGGATCTGAAGCGGCTGACCTGGTCGGTGCTCGCCGCGCTGGACTCCGGCGCGGTCGCTGTGCCGGGTTGGCGTGCCCGTCGCAGCGGCACGTACGCCAGGGCGCGCCGGATCGCCGACCTGTTCGATCGGTACTCGATCAACCGCCCCCAGCTGCTGCAGCAGTGGCACGCCGGCCATGACAGCGACGGCACCGAGGACGAGCACGGAGCCGTCGTGCCGCTGCCGGACGAGCACCGTTGGCAACCGCAGCTGTGGCGTCTCGTGCGCTCGATCATCGCCGAACCGAACCCGGCGGAGCGGATGCCCGGCCTGCTCGATGATCTCCGCAGTGGCCGGGTCCAACCTGCGCTGCCCGCACGTGTGGCCGCATTCGGCGTCAGCAACGTGTCCACCGCTCAGCTCGCCGTGCTCGGCTCCCTGGCGGCGGTTCGCGAGGTGCACCTGTTCCTCGTGCACCCGTCGCCGCCGGCGTGGGCTGGCACCCGCCAGGCGTTGGGCGGCCGGCTGGTGCTCCGCAGCGCGTGCGATGCCTCGGCGGCCGTGCGGCACCCGCTGCTGCGATCGTGGGGCCGACCGGCGATGGAGTCTGCCGCCCTCGTCGCCGGCCTCGATGCCGCTGTTGATGCCGGCCTGCACACCCTGGTGACGCAGCACCTCGCCGAGCCTGCGCACCATCCCGCAGCCGCGCCGGCCACCGTGCTCGCTGCCATCCAGGCCGGCATCCTCGGCGATGCCGACCCAAGCACCGACCCACGCACCCGGCCACACGCCGATCCGCATGCCGATCCGCAGGCTGAACCGAACATCGAACCCGGGCCCTCTCCCGCAGTGAGCAATGACAGCAGCCTGCAGGTGCACGCCTGCCACGGTGCCGTCCGGCAACTGGAGGTCCTGCGCGACGCCCTCGGCCACCTGTTCAACGCCGACCCGACACTCACCGCCCATGACGTCGTGGTGCTCTGCCCCGATCTGCCCCGGTTCGCGTCGCTGGTGCCGTCGGTGTTCCGTCGCAGCGCACTGCCCGTGCCCGTGCGGGTCACCGACCTCTCCTTGGGTACGGACAACCCTGTGGCCTCGGCACTCGTCGAGGTCCTCGGCATCCTCAGCGGCCGCTGCACCGGGCCGGAGATCGTGGGACTGTGCTCGCTCGCGCCGGTGCGGCAACGCTTCGGCATCGACGACGAAGCGATCCAACGCATCGACCACTGGGTCGGTGAGCTGGGCATCAGCTGGGGCCTGGACGCCGCCCATCGAAGTCGTTGGGTGCCGGACACCCTGTCCGAAGGCACCTGGCGCGCGGGCCTCGATCGCCTGTTTCTGGGGGCGGCGATGCCCGCCCCTGTTCCACGCGTGGGGCCCAGCGGCATCGTGCCGTTCGACCACGTCGACACTGCTGCGCTCGTGACGGCAGGGAGGCTCGCCGATGTCGTCGAGCACCTCCATCGCCTGCACCGCTCGGTCAGCGGTGAGCACGGCATCGAGTCCTGGGTCGCTGTGCTGACCGACGTCGTCGAGACCCTGTTCGCGTCATCGGCCGATGATGTCGTACAGATCGTGCAGGTCATGGAGGCTCTTGCGGATATCGGCGGCGATGCCGGCCGCACCGACGGCGCGGCGGACGTCCTGCTCACGCTTGACGATGTTCGCTCGCTTCTGTCCGGCGTGTTGGCCGAACAGCGCGGTCGTCTCAACCTTCGCTCCGGCGCCGTCACGGTGACGGCGATGGTGCCCGCCCGCAACCTGCCGTACCGAGTGGTCTGTGTGCTCGGATTGGACGAGGGCACGCTGCGAGCCAGCGGCGCCGACGGTGACGATCTGCTCGGTCTGCGGCCGTGCGTGGGCGAGCGCGACCCGCGTGCCGAGGGCCGTCATCTCCTGCTCGACGCGCTGATGAGCGCCGGCGATCATCTCCTGATCACGTGCGACGGCAGCGACATCACCACCAACCGCCCGCTGCCGCTGCCGGTGCACGTCGCCGAGCTGCTCGACCTCGCTCGCGCCCACCGGCCAGATGCGCAGGTGGTGCGCCGGCATCCGCGCCAGGCATACGACGAGCGCAACTTCGGCGTCGGCGCCGACGGCCGGCACGTGGCGCCGTATTCGTTCGATCGGGGCATGCTCGCCGCCGCCCGGCGGCGGCGTAGCGCCATTCGCACGGCCGTCGATCTGCCGGTGCTGGGGGCGCTCAGCCCGCCCGCGGCGACCCTCGCCCGCCTGGCCGACGCCGTCACCCGCCCGGCCAAGCTGTATCTCGGCCAGCGGCTCGGCGTGCGCCTGCCGCGTCCCGCGGATGAGATCATGACCGAGATTCCGCTCATCGCCGATGGTCTGACACAGCGAGCCCTCGCCGTCGAGTTGCTCGAGCACCACCGATGCGAAGGAACTGATGCCGATCTTGCCCACTGGCGCGAAGCGAAGCGCCGTGGCGGGGTGCTGCCGCCGCGTGCGCTGGCCGACTTCGTGCTCGACGAGGTGCAGAGCGAGGTCGGCGCGTTCCTCGCCGTACATCCGGGCATGGAGCGGCTGCTCACCGCGGCGGACACCCTCGACGTCGATCTCGCGGTCACCACCGACGCAGGCGTCGTGCTGATCCGTGACGTGATCACCCGGATCGACGGCGACCTGCTCGTGCGCGTCGACTACAGCCGCCCCAAGGTGCGGCACCGCATTCTGGCCGCGCTGGAGCTGGCCGCTGCCGTGACAACCTGCCCCGAGCGACCTTGGCAGGCGCTGGTCGTCACCCGCCCGAAGTCCGGCTCGAGCAAGGTTCCCAAGCAGGAACTGCTGCCCACGCCGGGATCCGTCGACGCCGCCCGCCACCTGCTCGCGGTTGCCGCCAGCATCTACGCGCACGCGCTGTGCGAACCACTGCCGATGTTCGACGCGTCGATGGGAACGTTGGTCACGGACGCCACCATCGACGATGACCTGTTCGCGAACGATCTGCGCGACAACGAGATCGGCTTCGTCTGGGGCGACACCACCCCTGACGAGGTCCTCGCCCTGCCCGTGCGCAACGACGACATCCCCGACCTCGTTACGCGCGTCGCGGCCACGGGCGAGTCCAGCCGAGCCGTAGCGCTGGCGAGATGGTTCTGGGACGCGCTCGACGGGTTCGTCGAAGTCGGAGGGCCGAACCAGTGACCCCCTTCGATCTCGCCGGCCCGCTGCCCGACGGGCGCACCGTGCTGGAGGCCAGCGCCGGCACTGGCAAGACCTACTCGCTCACGGGTCTCATCGTGCGCTACATCGCCGAGTCGGCGGTGCCCGTCGATCAGCTGCTCGTGGTCACGTTCACACGAGCTGCGGCCAACGAGCTGCGCGAGCGCACCCGCACCACGCTCGAACTGAGCGTTCAGGTGCTGCGTGAGGGCGTGGCACCGGAGGTCCATCCGTGGATGGCGGCCCTGCTGGACACCGAGGCGACGTCGGGTGGGTCGGAGGCCGAATTGCAGCGGCGCCGCCAACGTCTGGTGGACGCAATCACCCACTTCGATGAACTCACCATCACCACCATCCACGGGTTCTGCCAGCAGGCACTGGCCCAGCTCGGCGTGCGATCGGGCAACAACCCGGATGCCGTCCTGGTCGAAAGCCTGCATGATGTGGTCG
>JAYTSB010000630.1:0-2773 GCA_043745825.1 Actinomycetota bacterium
TCAGTACGAACGACTACTCGTTCGTCTCGATCACGCTCCACCTGAGCCCGCCGGACAAGACCATCAGCTACACGAACGGGACAGATGGCGCCATCATCAACGGGAAGCAGGCGTTCATCCCCGTGCCGACCGGCTACTCGTTGACGAGCCTCCAGGGGGACTCGACTGCCACCATCACGCCGGCGGTCGCCGACGGCGAGGCGCTGCCCCTCTTCAACCTGTCGCACACATGCACCGCTGTGGCGACTGAGGAGACGACTCCGGCGACCCAGGCCACCACGCCCGCTACCCAGGCCACCACACCTGCTACCCAGGCCACCACACCTGCTACCCAGGCCGCGACGCCTGCCCCCGTGTTCCCGACAGCGCCATCGACGACCCCGAGCAGTGAGGTCGCCTCCGAAGCGCCGGTATTCGTGCCGGCGACGGCCGTCGCCTCGCAGGCCATGTCGGCCCCCAATGACGTGTCACTTCCCGTGACAGGTTCCAACACCGCATCGGGCATCGCGATCGGCGTCGCCATGGTTGGTGCCGGTCTGGTCCTTTCCACGCTGGGCCGTCGTCGGACCGCCCGCAACGGCGTCTGACCCTCGCTGAACCAATATGCCGAATGGCCGCCGCCGCAACCTCCCCGGGGGTTGCGGCGGTTGCCGTTTTCGCCTTCCACAGCAGGTGGGTCGGTCTGCAACACTCGGGGCGTGACCCCGGATCCCGACACGACGGAACCCGACTCGACCGGTGCTGATGTCACCGCCGCTCCGCTGCCTCCGCCACCTGCACCGGCTGCGGCGCCATCGCCTCGCAGCATCTCGTACCGATTGTGGAACGGAGTGTTCCCTCCGGCCGTGTGCCAAGCGGTGGTCGATACCTTCGATGACAACGCGTTCTACGACGCCAATGTTCAGACCGCAGGCGGTGAGGCACTCGTCGACGAGCAGACCCGCAAAACCAAGAACATGTTCATCGAGCCCGGCCACTGGACCGGCGCGCTGGTGACCCACTTCGCCCATCAGGCCAACCTGCTGTGGAAGTACGACGTCACCGGCCTCGGCACGCTCAGCATCCTGCGCTACGACGCATTCGGACACTTCAACTGGCACGTGGACGTGCTGTCCTACGAGCAATCCAACTACCCGGGGCTCGGGACCGGGTTGGAACGCAAGCTCAGCGTCACGGTCAACCTCTCCGATCCCGCCGAGTACGAGGGGGGCGATCTCGAGTTCCTCAACGGCATCGGCCAACTGCTGACCCAGCCCGAACTGCGCGAGCGCGGCTCGATCGTGGTGTTCCCCTCCACACTCGGCCACCGGGTGACCCCGCTCACCGGCGGCGTGCGCTACGCCCTCGTTGGATGGATGGTGGGCCCACCCCTGCGCTGACGCAAGGGAGGATGGCTCAGGTGTTGGCCATGGCACCGAAGGCGGCCATCAACAGGCTGCCGCCGCGGACGTCACCGGTAGTTCCCTCTCCCATCCGGTTCATCACGTAGGCGAACGTCATTCGCGCGTCGAGATCGTTGATGCACAGCGAGCCGCCCCACCCACCCCAGAAGCAGGCACGCGGGTTCGGGCTGATGGGGATCTCTGCGCAGTTCAGCCCGTAGCCGATGCCCAGCTTGAACGTGGCCGGCAGGACAAGGTCTTGGCCGTAGCTCTGCTCGCGGAAGATCCGCTCGACACCGGCCTCGGAGAGCAGGCGAACACCGTTGACCTCGCCACCATGGCTGACCACCGACTGCGCCGTCGCCACGCTGCGGGCGTTGCCGTGGCCGCCGGCGGCCGGGATCTCGGACCGTCGCCACGCCACGGTCTGCGACGCAGCGGCATCGAGACGCGGATTGGACAGTGTGCGGTACTGCACCGATGCAGTGTCCGCCGGCGAGTCGTCCCCGAGCGGTGCCGCGGGCGGGATGACATGGGCGACGCGGTGGTCCTCCGACGCGGGCGTGCCGATGAAGAAGTCCGCGCCGAGCGGTGCAGCGATCTCACTCGCAAAGAACGAACCGACCGTGGCGCCGCTCACTCGCCGCACGACCTCCCCAACGAGATAGCCCTGCGTGATGGCGTGGTAACCGCTGGCTGTGCCGGGCTCCCACCACGGTGCCTGCGCAGCCAGCAGCGACGTCGCCTTCTCCCAGTCGTACAGATCCTGCGTGGTCATCGGTTCCTGCCAGCCGGACAGACCGGCGGAGTGGCTGAGCAGATGGCGCACGAGCACGCCGTCCTTGCCGTTGGCGGCGAACTCGGGCCAGTAGGTGGCTACCGGCGCATCCACGTCGAGCTCGCCTCGATCAGCCAGCAGCAGAGCGCTGAGTGCTGCCATCGTCTTGGTGGTGCTCCACACGTTGATGAGCGTGTCGCGCTCCCAGGGCTTCACCACGCCATCGTCGCCGGTGACCGTGCCGCCCCACAGGTCCACGACGAGTTCGCCGTCGAGCACGATGGCGACCGACGCACCGACGTCCTCGCCCGACGCAAGGTTGGCCTCGAACTGTCTCTTCACCGCAGCGAAGCGATCCTGCACCGTTCCTTCGACGCTGACATCTGCCATCTGTGCCCCCTTGAGCGTGTGAGCCCTATTGAAGCTTGAGCACGATGTCCTCTGCGAACTGGTCGATGTAGCTCTGGTATGCGGCAGCCACGTCGTTGAGGTTGCGACGATCGCCCTTGCTCACGTTGCCCATCGCCCACGGCATGCAGATCGTGCCGGTGATGCCCAGCTCGGCCTCGGCGCGCTGGTAGATCTCGACCGAGGGCATCTCGTACAGCCCGCA
>JAYTSB010000631.1:0-7723 GCA_043745825.1 Actinomycetota bacterium
ACGAATGACGACGGGCGTCAGATCAGCCGGCGTCGGCAACCATCGGGCCCCAGTTGGCCGCCAGGACGTCCTTGGCCGCAGCGATCTGTGCCGGGGTGAGGAACTTGATCTGGGCGATCAGGTCGTCCGGGGGCAGGTTGGCCTTGAGGTCATCGGTGACCTTGCCGGCGTCGACCAGGGCCTGATAGCGGGCCGGCATGGCACCACCGGCGAGGTAGCCGAGGGCACCGTCGTCGGACAGGATGTGCTCCAGCCACAGCTTCGAACACGCCTGATGCGGCGAATCCTTGATCACACCCTGGGCGTAGAAGCCGCCGTAGACGCCGTCGTTCGGGAAGTTGGCCTCGGCGGTGAGCCCTGCATCTTCGAGCGCCGACTGCAGGCCGGGAAGGTTGTAGCTCCAGTCGATGGCGATAGGCGTCTCACCGCTGATAAAGGTTGCCTTGGTGACGTCGGTGCCGCCGAGGTTGCCCGACTTCTTCAGATCGGCAAAGAACTGGATGCCGGGCATGATGTCGTCGGAGCTGCCGCCGTTGGCCAGCGAGGCCGCCATGACGCCGGCAAAGGCCGAGCCGGACTCGCGGGGATCGCCGTTGAGGGCGATGAGGCCCTTGTACTCCGGCTTGGTGAGGTCGGCGAAGCTCTTCGGAGCGTTCGGGACGATCGTGGTGTTGGTCGAGATGCCCATGACGCCGTAGTACGCGGCGACCCAGTTGTGGTCGGGATCCTGCAGACCGTCGGGAAGGTCGCCGGCGAGGGTGGGCGTGTAGGGCTCGAACAGGCCCTTGTCCACCATCTCCTGGGCGATGGCCGGGCTGACGTCGACGTTGTCGGGCTGGTCGGCCTGACCGGCGAGGGTCTGGACGGCATCGAGCTCATCCTTGGACGAACCGTCGGGGTTGGCGACGTCGTGGGTCACACCGGGATACTTCTCACCGAAGCTGGCGAGGATGCCCTTGTAGTTCGCCCACTCGTCCGGCAGGGCGATCAGGTTCACGGCGCCCTCGGCCTTGCAGTCGGCGGCCAAGGCTGTGAGATCGCCGCCTGCGGCCGCGGCGGTGGTGTCGGTGCCGGCTGCGGTGGTCTCCGCAGCGGCGGCGGTGGTCTCTGACGCGGCAGCGGTGGTCTCTGACGCAGCAGCGGTGGTTTCGGCCGCCGCGGCGGTGGTGGCCGCGGTCGCCTTGGTCTCGGCGGTCTTGGAATCACTGCCGCACGAGGCGGCCATGAAGGCAACCGCGACGGTCATCGCGGTTGCTTGCAAGTACTTCTTTCTGAACACGTCTCTCCCCTTATTTGTTGGACACGCGCACCCTAGCCTTTCGCGCGCTGGGTAAACGGCAGAAGTCGTGACATCACCACAGGGTTCATCCGGCACAGTCGCGCCGGCCATCGGCCGATCGTCGCCTGTTCACCTGTTGTTCACCTGGCGGCTGTGGGACTGCGTGTTCAGAGGGTGGCGACCGCGAGCACGGCGGAGGCGTGCAGCCGGATCATCGCCGACGTGACCATGGCCGAACCGGGCAGCTCGACGAGAAAGTTCGTCGATCCGGACACCGCCGTGTTCGCGAACTTGCCGGCCGTGCCGGTGCACTTCTGGCTACACGTCACGCTCCCCATACCGAGACCCACCAACTGCCCATAGGTCGATGGGATGATGTGGCGGGCTCCGTTGATCGAGATCACATTCGCGTCCTGGTGGTACCAGATCCCGACGGCCGGCCGAATGGTGCGGATGAACCCCTCCATCGCCAGGGTCTCGGGCTGGTCGGCGGGTGCCTCGCCGCTGTACTGGCGATTCGTGGTGCTGCGCGGGATGTAGCTCCACCCGGTCTCGAAGTTGCGGTTGAGGTCCACACCGTTCGCGTTCGTGCGCGTCCCATCGGCCTGGCCGTCGGGGTTCATCGAGTCCACCAGCCAGAGATCGATCCCGGCCGGGGTCGGCAGCGTTCGCAACCTGGCGGTGATGAGCCCACCCTTGGACTCGTCGCCGTGGATCACGCCAACGATCATCACGACCCGACCACCCGGCGTACCCATTCGCACCGCTGTGATGGCCCGGCCCTGCACCGACGTGCCGATCACGCGCGTCTCCAAGATTCGAGCGGGCACCGTCGCCGTTGCCGAGGCGACCGCCGAGCCGAATCCGAGCGAGGCGCGGGTGCGCGGCCCCACGACGCCATCCACCACCAGACCGTGCTGGGCCTGGTACGACTGCACGGCGGCCGCCGTCGAGGTGCCGAAGAACGAGTCCGGTCCGGCAACCGAGCTGAACCCGAGCCCGCGCAGCGTGGACTCCAGGCAGATGACCTCAGGGCTGTTCTCGCCCTGTCGAAGCGTGACGGTCACGGTACATTCGGCCGATGCGGCGGTCGACGCCAGCGGTTTCGGCGCGAGCGTGATGAGCACGAGCACGCTCACCGCCACAGCGATACGTACCGGCAGCCAACGTCTGGTCATTGCCCGACAGTCTCGTGCACGGCGCCGACCTGAGGGTGAACGCACATCGGGTTTCAGGCGCGTGTGAGCTCTGCGGCCTGGCGACGCTCGGCACGTGCCGCCAGCGCCTTGGCAAGCTTGCCGAGTCGGTCAATGCGCTTCAGCAGGGCCTCGCGAGCACGCTCGGCAGCGGCGTTCAACCGCTCGAGCTGTTGCACCTTCCAGTGGTTGAGGATGACCGGCACGAAGACCTGCTCGTGCAAGATGGTCGCGTCGTAGATCCCGGCCTGGGCGATGGCAGCGCTGTGCTTGTCGAAGTCGATGATGCCGGTGCCCGGCATCGCGAACGTGCGGACGACCTCTTCCATTGCGATCACCATCGCCGACGGGTCCAGTTCGATCGCCGCTGAGGCCAGATCTCGGTAGAAGAGGTAGTGCAGGTTCTCGTCATTGGCCACGCGGGACATCACGTCGTACCCGCACGGATCGCCGATCAGCTTGCCAGTGTTGCGATGGGCAATACGGGTGGCGAGCTCCTGCAGGCTCACGTACACCACGCCGATCAACGGCGAGTCAGGTGTGGGGGTCTCGCCGCCACTCACCTGGGCCATGCGCGCCCGCTCGAGTTGAACGGGATCAATCGCGCGGGTGGCCGTCAAGTAGTCGCGGATGGCGATGCTATGGCGCCCCTCTTCCGCGGTCCAACGCCGGTTCCACGTTCCAAACGCGCTCTCCATGCCGAACATTCGCTCGATGTCGCGGAAGTAGTACGGCAGGTTGTCCTCGGTGAGCAGGTTGACGAAGAGGGCGCTGCGAACCGCGTCCGGCAACTCCGCGCCGGACAACTCGCAGTCGTCCTCGGACCACTCGTAGCCCTTGGCAAAATCACGGCCGCGGCTGTACGGCACGAGCTCGTGCGGGAACCACTCCTTGGCGGTGGCCAGATGCCGGTCGAGCAGTTTGGCTGCCACAGGCTCCAGTTCGGCGAGGAAGGATTGGTGGGTCATGAGCACAGCCTACCTACCGGTAGGTAGTTCGTCAGGTCGTGCCCAGCATTGCGATCGGTTTCCTCGGCGCAACGCAACGGTGTGCCTCAGTGACGATGATGGCCAGTTCATCCCGATCGTGTTCCCGGTCGAGGCGCCCACCAAACCAGCCCCGTTATCGGAGCCCCGTCATCGGAAGAGATCTCGGCTCTGATCACGGAGCACGGGTGCGATCGTCGCCGTCTCGTCGGGCTGCCAGGCGTAACCGCGAATCACAGCGAGCGGCACCCGGCTGACGTTGCCCTTCACCAACTCGGCCGCCCCGGCGAGCTCGTCGACCGTGCACAGCGCCTGGACGCGGAACTCGTGGCCGTGGGGATCAACCTGGCCGATGTAGCTGTGGATCGGCTGGATGCCGGCAACGCCGATGGCGATGTCGGTCTGACCCTCGCGCCAGGCCCGGCCGAACGTGTCGCTGATGATGACGGCGACGTCGAGACCGGCAGCACGCAAACCGGCGCGAATGACGCGGGCGCTCGCGTCGGAGTCCAGCGGCAGGACAACGGCGCGGCCGTGGGCGCCGCTGCTCGACTGGTCCACACCTGAGTTTGCGCACACGAACCCATGGTGGGTCTCGGTGATCAGGATCGGCCCAACCTGGCGGACCACCCGCTTGGCCTCGCGCAGCACGATCTCCGTGACGGCCGGGTCCTTGCCCCATTGCTGCGACCAGGCGAGCGCAAACGGCGATGGCTCGATGTCATCCAGCTGCACCGTGCGGCCCTCGGCCTTGCTGACGATCTTGCTCGTGACCACGAGCACGTCACCGCTCTGCAGGGGTGTGCCGGCATCCGCAGCAGCGCGCACGCTCAGCGCGGCCAGATCGTCGCCGAACTCCACCTCGGGCAATCCAGGGAGGCCGAAGATCTGCAGACCGGTCATGGTCCGAGTCTTGCCGATTCGACCTGAACATGTGGCAACCGGCGCGGCCAGGCACCAACATGGCACCGTGGTCTCCGACATCTTCGATCCAGGGCTGTGGCGCGACGTCCCCGGCTTCACCTTCACCGACATCACCTACCACCGGGCGCTCGCCCACGGCACGGTGCGCATCGCCTTCAACCGGCCCGAAATCCGCAACGCGTTCCGCCCTCACACCGTCGACGAGCTGTACACGGCACTGGATCATGCTCGGATGTCCACCGACGTCGGGTGCGTGCTCCTCACGGGCAACGGCCCCTCCCCAAAGGACGGGGGCTGGGCGTTCTGCAGCGGGGGCGACCAACGCATCCGCGGACGCGACGGATACAAGTACACGACGGCCGCCGACGACGGCAGCATCGGCGAGACGGCGGCCAGCATCGAGCCCGGCCGGGCGGGTCGGCTGCACATCCTGGAGGTCCAGCGCCTCATCCGCTTCATGCCCAAGGTGGTCATCTGCGTGGTGCCGGGTTGGGCGGCTGGGGGCGGACACAGCCTCCACGTGGTCAGCGACCTCACCATCGCCAGCCGTCAACAGGCGCGGTTCAAGCAGACCGATGCCGACGTGGCCAGCTTCGACGGCGGCTTCGGTTCCGCGTACCTGGCCCGCCAGGTCGGCCAAAAGTTCGCGAGGGAGATCTTCTTCCTCGGCGACGAATACACCGCAGACGACGCGCACCGGATGGGCATGGTGAACGCTGTGGTGGACCATGACCAACTGGAGACGGTGGCGCTGGAGTGGGGACGCAAGATCAACGCCAAGAGCCCCACCGCCCAGCGCATGCTGAAGTTCTCGTTCAACCTGATCGACGACGGGCTCGTTGGCCAGCAGGTGTTCGCCGGCGAGGCCACCCGCCTCGCCTACATGACCGACGAGGCCCAAGAGGGCCGCGAGTCGTTCCTGGACAAGCGCGACCCCGACTGGTCGCCGTACCAGTGGCTGTTCTGATCCGCATCGACGATCCGCATGACGAACGGCTGGCCCCGTTCCGGATGCGTGAACGCGCCCTCAACACTCGCGCCGACCGTCGCGAGCGCGTGGCCGCAGGCATGTTCGTGGCCGAGGGCGACCTGGTGGTCGAGCGTGCACTCGACGCCGGCTGCACACCCGTCACGGCCTTGGTCGACGGCGACAATCCACCCGCAGTGGTGCAGCGTCTCGGTGCCGACGTCAGCGTCTACGGCGCCGGGGTCGACGTCCGCCGGATCGGGATGGGCCTCGGCGTACCGCTGTCGATCGTGGCGCTGTTCCGCCGGCCCGATCCGTTGGACGCTGGGGTCGTGTCGTCCGGCCGACGCGTGGTGGCCCTTGAGGCGGTCGACAACCCGGTCAACGTCGGCACCGTGATCCGCAGCGCCGCAGCGCTCGGCTGGCACGGTCTCCTGCTCGACCGCACGAGCGCCGATCCGCTGTCCCGGCGGGCGTTGCGGGTATCGATGGGCACGTCGTTTGCATTGCCGTTTGCGCGGGCGCATTCCTTCGTCGACACCGTCACGGCAGCACGCGAGGCGGACACGCTCGTGGTGGCGCTCACGCCGGACGCAGGCGCCATGCCGCTGGAGGGTGTGCTCCCCGCCTGGCGCCAGCGGGTGATGCTCGTTGTGGGCTCAGAACGCACCGGCCTGAGCCCGGAGGTCCTGGCAGCGTGCAGCCTGCACGCGTGCATCCCGATGGCCGGCGCCGTGGACTCGATGAACGCAGCGGCAGCCGTTGCCATCGCCTGTTACGCCCTTCGCCCACGCCTGCACACACGCTCAGCACGGTCAGCGCAACCGGAACGAGCGGCGAACTAGCGGGGATACCCAGCGCTGGTGATCGGTAGGCCGGTGTCGTTGCGAAGGTGCTCGGCGGCCGGCACGAAGTAGTCCAGCAACGTCTGCTGCAGCGCCGGGTCCGCGCCGGTTGCTCGGACCGCGGCAGTCATGTGCAGCAGCCAACGGTCGCGCTGCAACGGACCCACGGGGAACGGAAAGTGGCGCATCCGCAAGCGGGGGTGGCCACGCTCATCGTTGTAGGTGGTGGGGCCACCCCAGTACTGGGCGAGGAACAGCGTCAGCCGCCGCCGGGCGCCACGGAAATCGGGCGCCTCCGGGTACAGCGGGGCGAGCACATCATCGGCCTGAACTCCTTCGTAGAAGGCGTCGACCAGCCGTTCGAAGAACGCCATCCCGCCGGCTGCGTCGTAAAACGACGCCGGTTCGACAGGTTCGAGCACATCATCGGCCATCGGCGTCAGCGTAAACCCCGATAGCACGCAACAACCGATTCCGAGCCAACCGTGTGGTCACCGCACGGCGCCACGGCTGGTGACAGCATCAAACGGCCGATTTCCGGCGATCGGTGCTGTCGCCGGGTTGCTCAGGCGGCTTCGGGCTGGAAGAGGCGGAAGTCGACGAGATCGCTGTTGCGCATGACGAACGGCGTCGAATCGTCGCAGGCATCGAGGATGACAGCATCCTCGGTCGCCAACAGCACGAGTGCCGAGATCAGCGCGCCTTCATGGGTGAGCTCGATGACGTCGCCCGTCTCGATCCGCTCGTTGGTCAATGTGCTCATGGTGTACTCCTCGAAAGTTCTGGTTTCCCGAACCTTTACGGTTCAAGGGCCTGGGTTGGATGCTCGTAACCGTCCCGCTACGACGTCGTGTAACCGCTTGTATCGGCTGGATCCTTCCGAACATGAGCGTGATGTCCGTCACGTGAGAACATTTCCGAAAGACAAACAGTCGGGTACCCACCCCGGTTCCGCGCAAAACGCACTGATCTGCGGCGACGCGTCGGCCCCGCACGCAGACCTTCTGGACTCCGTCAGGAAAGGGTCACGAAAAAGTGGGCGCTTCCCAACCCGGGAAGATGGTCGGCAGACCGTCGCTGACCCGGTCCGTGAAGATCGCCGGGCGCTTCTCCAAGAAGCTGGTCACGCCCTCGCGCGCATCAGCACTGGCGCCCCGCACCTGGATGCCGCGCGAATCAACACGGTGCGCGTCCATCGGGTGTTGCACACCGAGCATCCGCCACAGCATCTGACGCGACAGCGCCACCGACACCGGGGCGGTGTGCTGGGCGATCTCGGTGGCGATGGCTATGGCGGCAGGCAGCAGAGCGTCACCGTCGTGGACGCTGCGTACCAGGCGGTGATCGAGCGCCTCGGCGGCGCCGAACACCCGACCGGTGTAGACCCACTCGGCAGCCTGGCTGATGCCCACCAGCCGGGGCAGGAACCACGACGAACACGCCTCCGGCACAATGCCCCGACGGGCGAAGACGAAGCCGAACTTGGCCGTGTCCGCGGCGAGGCGGATGTCCATCGGCAGCGTCAT
>JAYTSB010000632.1:0-7990 GCA_043745825.1 Actinomycetota bacterium
AGGGTGCCGCCCGCCCGGCCGATGAACTCAATGGACCAACTTCCGCGGCCGGCCCGCGCGGATGGCCAGCGCGCACCGAAGGGACAGCGATCGTGCCGACCGACATCACACCGATGATCCAGCACCTGCTGCGCCGTACCGAATACGTCGCTCGGCCGGCGCGGGTGAGTGCGCTGGTACCGCTGGGGCTCGATGCGGCCATCGATGACATCCTCACGGTCACGACGCCCGTGCCGTTGCCGCCGAACCTCGACCACGACATCGCCGGTATGGGGTGGGAGCAGTCGGTGCAGGCCAAGCAGTGGTGGCTCGACCGGATGGTGGACTCGCCCAAGCCGATCCAGGAGAAGATGACGTTCTTCTGGCACGGCCACTTCACGAGCGCGTGGAACAAGGTCAACGACACCTGGATGATGATGACGCAGAACAAGTTGTTCCGGGACAATGCGCTCGGCAACTTCGTGACGCTCACTCAGGCAATGGCCATCGATCCGGCGATGCTCGTGTACCTCGACAACGAGCAGAACACCAAGTTCTCACCGAACGAGAACTTCGGGCGCGAACTGCTGGAGCTGTTCACACTCGGCATCGGTCACTACGCGGAGAGCGATGTCCTCGCCGCGGCGAAGGCCTGGACCGGGCACGGCATCGACTGGACGGAGACCTCGCCCACGTACCTGCACTACGAGTTCTCCTCCCGCCGGCACGACACCACCGTGAAGACGTTCCTCGGCCGCGCCTTCAACTTCAACGGACCCGACATCATCAACGAGATCCTGGTCAACAACGCCACCGCAAAGCTGACGGCGGCGAAGTTCATCGTCGCCAAGTTGTGGACCTACTTCGCGCATCCGAACCCGCCGAGCGCCGTGGTGGATGCCCTGGCCCCGGCCTTCGCTGCGGACTGGAACATCAAGTCGGTGCTCAAGCAGATGTTCCTGCGCGCGGAGTTCTACCTCCCGGCTGCCGCCCAGGGTTTGGTGCGCAGCCCGGTGGAGTGGGTGGTGGCACTGATGTACCACACGGGTTACCGCTCAGCGGCCTTGAACCCGCAGTGGTACCTGGAGACGATGGGCCAGGATCCGTTCAACCCGCCGAACGTTGCCGGCTGGAAGCCGAACGCCTACTGGATCAACACCACGACGGTGGGCGCTCGTGCCGAGTTCGCCCAGAACGTCACCTGGCATCTCCGTTCCGATGGCACCGGCCATGAAGATCTGAAGTCGATGACCATCCCGAACGCGATCGCTGCGGTGACGTCGCTGTTTGGGCTCACGCCGTTGTCGACGGTGTCGTACAATGCGCTCGCCGGCTTCCTCACCGCGCAGCGCGCCGCCGCGTCCTCCGGCAACTGGTGGGAGCCCACGCACCTGTTGACGATGTCCATGCTCGCCCCCGAAATGCACATGGCCTGAGAGGACGAACATGCTCGATCCCGACATCTCCGCCCACAACGCGTTCGCGCATCTGTCCATCCGTGACGAGGACCCCACGCGCCTCGGTCGGCGCCGGTTCCTGCAGCTCGTCGGCATGGGCGTCGGCGCCGGTGCGATCCTCGACGGCACCGGCGTGTTCGACCGGCTCGTCTCCGACGATCAGCGTCAGGCATGGGCGTCCTCGCCACTCGGGCCGAACCAGGGCGTGCTCGTGCTGATCGGCATGTACGGCGGCAACGACGGTCTCAACACGGTGGTGCCGTACACCAACCCGAAATACGCGGCGTACCGCTCGAACATCGCGATCCCCACGAACCAGCTGCTGATGTTGAACGGCGAGGTCGGTCTGCACCCGAACCTCACCTACCTGAAGACGCTGTGGGACCAGCAGAACCTGGCCGTGGTGCAGGGCGTCGGGTACCCCAACCCGAACCTCAGCCACTTCGACGCGATGGCAACGTGGATGTACGGCCGGTCCGACATCCCTGTCGGGCCGCCCGGTTCGGGATGGGTCGGACGGTGGCTTGACGGGCTCGGAGGGGCGGCCGATCTGCTGACGACGGCGGTGATCGGCTCCGACCTCCCGCTGCACATGGTTGGCGTGGGGCGCCAGGCCGTCAGCATCCCCGACTGGGGCTTCAGTTATGGCGGCGGGACCGATGACCACGACATCCGTATGTACAACGCGGTCCGGGCCTACTCTGCTGCGCCGGCGGGGCGAGGGCCGTGGTTCGACTCCCTGGCAGCAACCGAGCGCAGCCAGCTGGACGTCACCGCGGCGGTGTCCCCGGTGTTCGTCGATGCGCTGCCCTCGGGTGAGCTGTCCACGAAGATGACGATCGCAGCCCGATTGATCAACGCCGACATCGGGTTGCGTGTGATCGACACCAGCATCGACAACTTCGACACGCATTCCGACGAACCCACCGATCACGGCTCGCGCATGAGCCAGCTGAGCAACGGCATCCAGTCGTTCTACGCTGCGCTGAACCCGTCATTCGCCTCGCGGGTGACCATCATGACGTTCAGCGAGTTCGGGCGCACCCCGTGGTCGAACGGCTCGCTGGGCACCGACCACGGCACCGCGAACAACCACTTCGTCATCGGCGCCGGCATCAAAGGCGGTCTGTACGGCCATCAGCCGGCGCTGGTGCACCCCGACGGCTCGGACCTGGATCAGTGGGACCGGTTGGACTTCAACGTCGACTTCCGGTCGTTGTACGCCACCGTGCTCGACGGCGTGCTCGGAGGCGACGCAGCAACCGTGCTCGGCGGCTCCTTCGCCAAGCTCGACCTGTTCAAGCCGGCGGCGACCCCAGCCAACGGTAGTGGCGGCGGCGGCGGTGGTGGTGGCGGCTCCAGTGGTGGCGTGCCAGCCGTGACCACGGGTACCGACCTGGTCGGCATCGTGCCCGACCGTCTGCTCGACACCCGACTCGGTGCCGGCACACCGATCGGGGCGGCCGGGAGCATCACGCTCGGCGTCGCCGGCGTACGCAGCGTGCCCTCGAACGCCGTGGCCGCCGTGCTGAACGTGACCGCCGTTGGTGCCACCGCAGCGTCGTACGTGACCGTGTGGCCCACCGGTTTGGAGCGACCCGGCACATCGAGCCTGAACGTGCGCGGTGGTGATGTCGTGCCCAACCTCGTCATTGCCAAGCTCGGTGCGCTCGGCCAGGTGGACATCTACAACAACGCCGGCAGCGTGCACTGCGTGGTCGACGTCGTCGGCTACTTCCAGAACGAGCCCGCAAGTCGCTTCACCTCGCTGTCCCCGGCGCGGATCCTCGACACCCGCAGCGGTGTCGGCGCGGCGGCCGGGCCTGTGGGCCAGGGTGGTGCGGTCGATCTGCTGGTGGCCGGCCAGGGTGGGGTGAACGCCGACGCCGACACGGTGGTGCTGAACGTGACCGTGACCGAACCGACCGGTGAGGGCTTCGTCACGGTGTGGCCGACCGGTGCGACGATGCCGACCGCGTCGAACCTCAACTTCGTCTCCGGCCAGACGGTGCCCAACCTGGTGGTTGCCAAGCTCGGTGCCGGCGGCAGGGTGTCGCTGTTCAACTCGGCGGGCAACACGCACCTGATCGCAGACGTGCTCGGTTGCTTCCGTGCCGCCGGCGGCTCGCGGCTGACGTCGTTGTCCCCGGCCCGGGTGCTGGACACGCGCAGCGATGGCGGCACGCCGAATCCGGTGGGTCAGACGCCGCTCGTCCTGCCGGTGGTTGGTCGCGGCGGTGTGCCCGGCACGGGAGTCGCCGCTGTCGTGCTCAACGTGACCGCCACGGGCGGCAACGCCAGCGGCTACGTGACCGTCTTCCCCAGCGGTCAGGATGCACCAACGGCCTCCAACCTCAACACCACGGCGGGACAGACCCGTGCCAATCTGGTGATTGCCAAGGTTGGAGCAGACGGCGCAGTGGCGATGTTCAACTCCGCCGGCCAGCTGCACCTGGTGGCGGATGTCGTGGGCTACTTCACGGGCTAGCCAGCCCATAGCCTGGGCATGTGGTGACTTCTGCTCCCGGCCTGCCGGCCGATCCGCAGCGCCGTGCGGCGCTGCTCAACATGAAGCTTCGTGCCCTGGTTCGTGATCACCTCGGCCATGAGATCGCCGACGTGAGCGGCACCGCGCCGGTGGCGTTCGGACGCGGCGCAGCGCTCGTGATCGACGGCACGGCGTGGGTCCTGGTGGCCGAGCAACCCGAGCGCAGCCTCGGTGCAGCTCTGGCGTGGGCCATGCGCCAACCGGCCGCGCATGACATCGCCGTCATCGCCGAGGCGTCGTCAGGCGTCCTCGCCCGGCGCGCCGCTCTGTTCGACCGCCCCATTGCCGTGTGGCACGCCGTCGACCGGGTGCTGGTGCCCGCCATCCCCGAGCCGTATCCGGCAGCTGCTGTCGTCGATCCTGCGCACACTGAATTGAACGAGCTGATCGCGCTCGGCGGCGCCGAGCCGGTGGTCGAGCACGGTGTGCTTGCCGGTGAGGTGCGCGGCCTGGAGGTCTGCCGTGTGATCACCGATGCCACAACGGGCGAGGTCCGTCTCGAAGTGGGGGTCGGGGCCCACGACCGGGAAGCGTTCTTGATGATCCATGGCGGACGTCCCACGGTCGAGGCGCTCGCAGATGTCGTGGCCGCCGTCGAGTCCCATCGCCGTCCCGGCGCGCCGTTCCACCCGCTGAACACGCTCGGCGCGGAGCGATTCCTGCGGTGGGCGGTGCTGCGTGATCCGCAGCGAGTGAACGCGCGAGAGTTGCACGTCGCGGCGCCGCCGGAGCCGCGAGCCAACGTCAAGGATCCGGTGCCGGCCGTGGCCACGGGTGTTTCCACCAGCGGCGAACCGGTGGTGGTGGTGTGC
This sequence comes from Actinomycetota bacterium, assembly GCA_043745825.1. Lineage (GTDB taxonomy): Bacteria > Actinomycetota > Acidimicrobiia > Acidimicrobiales > Ilumatobacteraceae > WLMZ01. The sequence continues at coordinate 4,797 of JAYTSB010000632.1, forward strand.
TCCACCGGCATCGATCTCGACCTCGTGCCCTTCGCGCTCGACGCCAGGGCGATGCATCACCCCGATGCCGAGGTCGTGCTGGTGGTGCCCGCCCGCGACGCCGCGCCGGTCACGGCGGAGCTGGCCGCCGCCGCGCTGCGACCGCCGACGATCGTCCCCTGGAGCTGACGAGACCCGCTCACCCCCACACGTGGGCCCGACCCTTGCGGCTGGGTGTGAGGCACGGAAGCAGCCGTAGCCTGCAGGTGCTGTGATCGATCGCCTGGATGCCGTGGAGGACGAGTTCTTGACCGTCGAGGCGGAGCTGTCGGATTCGTCGTTGCACAACGACGCCGGCATCTTGCGCCTGAAGACCCAGCGGTACAAGGAACTGGCCCCCATCGTCGAGCTGATCCGAGCCCATCGGGCTGCGGCGCAGGACGCTGCGGCGGCCGAGGAGCTGCTTGCCCTGGCAACGCCGGATGAGCGGGAGATGATGAAGGGCGAGCTGGCCAACGCGGAGGCCGACATCGATCGCCTCGCCGAGGAGATCCGGGTGATGCTCCTGCCCCGTGACCCGAACGACGGCAAGGCCGCCATCGTCGAGATTCGCGGTGCAGAGGGTGGCGAGGAGGCCAATCTGTTCGCCCGCGATCTGTTCGAGATGTACTCCGGCTACGCCGCCCAGGAGTCCTGGAAGGTGGAGGTGCTCTCCCGCGACGTGAGTGATCTCGGCGGGTACAACCAGATCACGTTCATCATGAATGGCGATGCAGCGTGGGGGCACATGAAGTTCGAGGGGGGCACCCACCGTGTGCAGCGGGTGCCCGTGACCGAGAGCCAGGGCCGCATTCATACGTCTTCGGCCACTGTGCTGGTGCTCGCTGAAGCCGAAGAGGTCGAGGTGGAGATCGACGAGAAGGATCTGCAGATCGACGTCTACCGGGCCAGCGGTCCCGGTGGGCAGGGCGTGAACACCACCGACTCGGCCGTGCGCATCACCCACAGGCCCACCGGCATCGCCGTGGCGATGCAGGACGAACGCAGCCAGCTGCAGAACCGGGCCCGGGCGATGACCGTGCTGCGCGCCCGACTGCTGCAGGCTGCCCAGGAGGAAGCCGATGCCAAGGCCTCCGCCGAGCGCCGTTCGCAGGTGGGTACCGGCGGGCGCGGCGAGAAGATCCGGACGTACAACTACAAGGAGAACCGGGTCACCGATCACCGCATCGGGTTCACGATCTATCGGCTCCAAGAGGTGCTCGCCGGCAACCTCACCGACGTCGTGGAGGCCCTCATCGCCGACGAGCGGGCCAAGCAGCTCGCGAACGGCGATGGCTGATCCCACCGACGCCGACGGCGGTGTCACATGGCAGGCGCTGCTTGCTGAGACGGCTGCGGTCCTCGGTGATCCCCACCAGGCGCGCTGGCTGTGCGAAGTGGCCAGCGGCGCGACAGGCGAGGAGTTCGTCCGTGCGCTGGACGAGCCGGCCACACTCGGGATGGTGGCGCATCTCGACGCCATGCTCACCCGGTTGCGCGGCGGTGAGCCGCTGCAGTACGTGCTCGGCAGTTGGCAGTTCCGTCACCTCGACCTCATGGTGGATCGGCGCGTGCTGATTCCGCGGCCGGAGACCGAGTGGGTGTGCGAGGCGGCGCTCGGCATCGCCCGGTCCATACCTGCGCCGCGCACCCTCGCCGACCTCGGCACGGGCAGCGGTGCGATCGGGCTGTCGCTGGCACACGAGCTGCCCGTCGGCAGCACGACGGTGTGGCTCGTGGACGTGTCAGCCGATGCGCTCGACGTCGCCAGGGCAAACCTCGCAGGTGTCGGTCGGGCTGCGGCCGCCGTGCGACTTGCCGAAGGGTCGTGGTTCGATGCTCTCCCGGCGTCGTTGCGCGGATCGCTCGATCTGGCGGTGGCCAATCCCCCGTACATCGCCGACGATGATCCGGAGGTCGAGCCTGCCGTGCGCGACTGGGAGCCGCACGGTGCACTGTTCGCGGGTGATGACGGTTTGGACCACCTCCGCACCATCGTCGCCAGTGGGGTGCAGTGGATACGACCCGGGGGCCGGTTGGTGCTGGAGATCGGCCATGAGCAGGGTGCGGACGTGACCGCACTGCTCGGCGCGGCCGGCTATGCAGACATCGAGATTCGCCCGGATCTCGCCGGCCGCGACCGCGTCGCCATCGGCCGCGTCGAGCAGTGACCCGGAGCCGTGTCTGTCAGTCGAAACGCGCAGCGAGTTGGCCGAGCAGGTTCTGCTCCTGGGGATCGATCTCATGGTCGACCCCCGCCACATCGCGAGCTGCGGAAAACAGCGACGCCCGGAGCACGCTGCTCGTGATGCGTGCATCCACCGAATCGAGGAACGCCTCGATGGCGTCGTTGGAGACCGCTGCACGCACCGTGGCCATCGCCGGCCCGAGGTATTGGTCGAAGGAGAACGTCGATGTCTCCCAGCCGGATTCGACGGTGATGTTGCGGATCTCGTCGAGCTCCTCGCTGGTGATGTGGTGGTCGACGATCATGACCAGCAGCAGCAGTTCGAGGGCAGCTTCGTGCTCGCGGTCCTCCGTTGCGTGCACTGCGACGTTCGCATAGAGGTCCTGCAGGCGCGTGTTCACAGTGCAACGGTAGTCGGGTTCTCGACGTCGATCCGCAAAGCGCGGCGCAGGAATGCCAACTGGTGCACGAGAAGGTTCTCGGCCACCACCTCCTGTGGCGTCATGTGCGTGACACCGCAGAGCGGCAGCACCTCATGGGCCTTGCCCGCAGCGAGCAGGGCGGACGACAGCTGCAGCGTGTGCGCGGCCACCACGTTGTCATCGGCGAGGCCGTGGATGAGCAGCAGCGGGCGGGTCAGCCGGTCGGCGAGGGGCAGCAGCGAGGAGACGTCGTACGGCCGAGGTTCGCTGAACGGATCGCCGAGGTAGCGCTCGGTGTAGTGCGTGTCGTACAGCCGCCACTCCGTGACGGGCGCGCCGGCAACGCCTGCGTGGAAGATGTCCGGACGGGTGAGCACGGCGAGCGCGACGAGGTACCCGCCGAAGCTCCAGCCGCGAATGCCGACTCGCTCGCGGTCCAACTCGATGCCGCGCTCGGCGAGCATTGCGGTGACGGCCTCCAGGCCGCGCACCTGGTCCTCGATCACCGGCCCGGCGAGGTCGAGATGGACGGCGCGTTCCCACTCCGAACCACGGCCAGGCGTGCC
>JAYTSB010000633.1:0-1895 GCA_043745825.1 Actinomycetota bacterium
CGGGCCGCCGGCCTGTCGCATCTCACTGCGGTGAGCGGACAGAACGTCGCCTACGTCCTTGCAGGTGCTGCGCCGCTGCTGCGCCGACTGCGCCCCATGGCCCGCTGGTCGGCAACCGTGGGCATCATCGCCTGGTTCGTCGCGCTCACCCGGTTCGAGCCGTCCGTCCTGCGCGCCGGTCTGATGGCGGGCATTGCTGCCACTGGCTTCCTGCTGGGTCGCGAGAAGCCACCCGGGCGCGTGCTGGCGCTGGCCGTCGGCGTACTGGCACTCGTCGATCCGCTGCTCGTGTGGAGCGTGGGATTCTGGTTGTCCGTAGGGGCCACCGCGGGCGTGGCTCTGCTGAGCACGCGCCTCGCAGCGCTCGTGCCCGGCCCTGATTGGCTGGCTCTCCCCGCCGGCGTCACGCTTGCGGCGCAGGCCGGCGTGGCCCCGGTGAGCCTGCTCGTGTTCGGCACGCTGCCGCTGGTGTCGCTGCCGGCCAATCTGCTCGCCGTGCCGGTGGCGGGATTGGTGATGCTCTACGGCCTGCCCGCGGGTCTGGCAGCCGGAGCCCTGCACGGCGGACCGCTTGGCTGGCTCGCCGTGACGCTGCAGCTGCCGAGTGCGATCGGCACGCGATGGGTGGCCACGGTTGCGGCGCTCGGCGCACGACTCGATCCTGCGACGCCATGGACCCTCGCCGGCTGGACCATCCTGGTCGCGTCGTTGGCCGGGCGATGGATTGCGGTGCGCCGTCGGCGGGTGTGCGAAGGTTGAGAGCGATGGCGTTGCACCTGATCACCGGAGACGACGAGTCGCTCGTGCACGGCGCCGTCAGCGATCTGGTCCATCGCCTGGTGGGCGATGGCGACCGCACACTGCTGGTCGACGACTTCGGCGGCGACGAGTACGAGCTGCGCGCCGTGGTCGACGCCGCCCAGACGATGCCGTTCCTCACGGACAAGCGCGTCGTCGTCGCCCGCGACATCGGCCGCTTCAACGCCGACGATGTCGTGCCGTTGGTCGCGTATCTCGGCGACCCGCTGCCCACCACAGACCTCGTCCTCGTGGCCGGTGCCGGCCGCCTCGCCAAGGCCGTCACCGACGCCGTGAAGAAGGCGGGCGGCACGACCACGAACACCACCCCGCCGACCTCGAAGAAGGACCGGTCGGCTTGGATCGAGGACCAGGTCGTCGCGGCCGGCATGCAGCTCGAACCGGCGGCCATCGCCGTGATCGCCGCCTGGATGGGCGAAGAAGCGGGCCGTCTCGGTGGAGTGCTCGACACCCTCGAGAGCACGTACGGCAACGGGCGCCGGCTGACGGTGACCGACATCGAACCGTTCCTTGGTCAGTCGGGCTCGGTGCCACCCTGGGACCTCACCGATGCGATCGACCGCGGCGATACCAAAACCTCGCTGGAGCTGCTCGCCCGAATGATGCAGTCTCGTCACCCGTTGCAGGTGATGGCTACGTTGCATGGCCACTACGTCAAGCTGCTCAAGGTGGATGGTGCGGAAGCCCACAGTGAAGCGGCGGTCGCCGAGGTGCTCGGCATCAAGCCGGGCTTCCCGGCCCGCAAGGTGCTCGACCAGTACCGAAAGCTCGGCAGTGGTGGCGTGTCACGCGCAATCGCGCTGCTCGCCGGCGCCGATCTGGACCTGCGTGGCCAGCGCGACCTGCCCGAGGGCCTCGTCATGGAAGTGCTCGTTGCCCGTCTCAGTCGGCTGGCACCCTCGGCGGCCGCAACCCGCCGCCGCTGACACCCGCCCAGGACCGCCCTCACCGGGCCAGGCCTCAGGTTGTCGGGCTTCCAGGGTGTCGGCGGTCATGACATCGGGCGTCACCGGGCCGGGTGTCAGGGTGCCGGTCGATCAGCGGGACGGTCGCCGCGACAGCACCGATTGGCCGAA
>JAYTSB010000634.1:0-4950 GCA_043745825.1 Actinomycetota bacterium
CGCACCAACGTCCACGACGACCAGCTCACGCCGTTGTCCAACGAACTGATCGATTACGTCGACGAGCTGGTCGCCACCGGCGAATACCCCCAGCTGGCTGCGATGATCAACGAGCACGGCAGCAGGGAGTCCTGGGCACTGGTGAGTGCGAACGCAATGGACCCGGCCAAATTCGATCGCAACCTCGGCCAATTGCTCAACGGCTTTGCTGCAGGTCTCGTGCGTTCATGAGCAACGCCGAGCCCCCTGCGCTGCGCTACGACCAGCGCCCACCGGATGACACGCCCATCAGCACCGCAGACCTCCCAGCCGCACCCACCCGCGATCGCAACATCATGGCGACGGCATGGCGGGAGGCACCCGGGGCGCTGCGCGGTCTCGGCGACGACCTGCCTGGCACACCCGTTGCAACGTTCAAGCGGCGCATCGGTGTGTGGCTGTTGTGGCGCGCCGGTCCGGCCAGCGGTGCCGACGCCCGCTACTGGGCCGCCGATGCGAACGACCTCTCCCGCCAGTGCACGTTCCGGCTGTTCCCCGATGGCTCCGGCGACGGGGTTGGGCCCAGCGGCGCGCACCACACCCGGTTCCGCACGTGGAAAGAGGCTCTACTCGGGCGCACCGAGCCGTTGCGCTGACATGCGGTCAGCCGGCGGCGCGCTTGCGTGGATCGGCGGGCGCAGCCTGGTGGGCCAGCACCGCAGCGCTGATCGTGCCGGCCGCAGCGATGACGCCGTCCACCGTCGCCCCGAGCGCCTCCACCAATGCGTCCTGAGACCGATCCGTCGCCGCCTCGATCGCGTCGCGGGCCACGCGCCCTGCTGGCGTGAGCGTTCCGGCGGCGTCCAGCCAGCCTCGCGAACGCAGCGCGTCGGCGGCCGCGGCGATCCGATCGGGCGCGAAGGCACGCGTCGACGAGTACTCCCCGATCGCGTAGCCGAGCCACACCTCGGTGAGCACGTTCATCTCCGCGACGTCGAGACCTGCCGCCACGGATGCGGCGAGGTGTCCGTCGCCGCGGTGTTCCCGAACCAGCTCCGCGGCGCGCCAAGCCCGGCCCATCGCCGTGTCGGGAACGGGCAACGCACGGAGCGCCGCGAACAACGGGCGGGCCGTGCCGTCGAGGCCGGCGACGGCGGCGAGCAACTCGTCCCCGAGTTGATCGATGAGCGCCTCGTCCACGCCCAGGGTGGCAGCGCGCAGGCCCGCCGTGGCAGCTTCGGCTCGTGCGCGCAGGATCTGGTCACGACTCGAAACAGCGCTGCCGTGGGTGAACGCTGCCGTCAACATCCCCGGCTCGAACACCCCGAACGCGGCGACCACCACGGGAGCGACGACGTCCGTACCCAATGCTGCGGCGCGGCCCCACACGTAGCCGTCGAAGAAGTCGTGGCCGAGGGCCTCGACTGCGGCGGCCGCTTCTCGTGACCACCAGCCGATGGTGGCGATCGGCTCCAGTGCGTCGCGCAATCGGCGCGCCGTCGTGGCCGGCACCTGGGGTTCGGGCACCAGCTCTGCACCGGGGATGAGGAAGTGTGCTGCGACTGCGTCGTAGTCCATGGCCCGTCAGCTGCTCAGCTCGTAGTCCTGCTGGTCGGGTTGGCGCGTGCGCTCCCAGTACTCCAGCAGCGTGAACGGCCAGTTCTGGGCAACGCGTCCGTGCGCGTTCTTGTACCAGCTGTTGACCGTGCTCCAGCCCCAAGCCATCCGCCTGTTCTCCGCATCGACGAGCTCGTTGAACCGGTCGTGCACGTCGCGCTTGACCCCGATCGCGCGCGCGTTGTCGGCCAGCAACGTCTTCACCAGCCCGAGCACCAGTCGCACCCCGCACTCGGAGAAGTAGATGATGCTGCCGTTGACGACGATGTTCGTGTTCGGTCCGTACAGAACGAAGAAGTTGGGGAAGTCGGGGATGGTCACGCCGAGGTAGGCGCGGGCATCGCCGGCCCACCGGTCGTGCAGATCGACCCCGCCTCGGCCCACCACCCGCATCGGAGTGAGGAAGTTGGAGGCCTGGTAGCCGGTGCCGTAGATGATGACGTCGACGTCGTGGTGCGTGCCGTCGACCATGCGGATACCCGTCTCGTCGATCGACGCCACCCCGTCGGTGACGAGCTGCACATTCGGTCGCTTGAGGGTGGTGGCCCAGATGCCGTTGTCACGCACCATCCGCTTGGCGCCCGGCGGGTAATTGGGCACCACCTTGGCCAGCAGGTCGGGGCGATCCGCGAATTGCTCGCGGAAGTACTCGATCAGCAGTTGGCGGGTGAACTCGCTGATCTCGCCCACGGATCCACCGTCGGATTCCCAGTTCGGGTCCACGCGCACCGCTTCGATCGCGGCGTCACCCATCGTCCAGAAGATCAAAAACCGGTTGATCTCGCTATAGGTCGGAACGTGGCCGTACAGCCACGTGAGGCCCGGGCTCACGGCGTCGTGGTAGTCGGGTGTCGGCGCCACCCAGGGCGGCGTACGCTGGAACACGATGACCTCGCCGGCTGTCTCGGCGACGATGGGGACGAACTGCAACGCGCTGCACCCGGTGCCGATCACGGCGATCCGTTGACCGGCGAGGGCAACGTCGTGACGCCACTCGGCGGAGTGGAAGTACTGGCCGCGGAAGGACGCGATGCCGTCGATGGCCGGCCACGACAGGCGGTTGAGCTGACCGACCGCACTGATCACTGCGTTCGCGCGGACGCGGTGCTCGGAGCCGTCGGCGGTGGTGTAGACCACGGTCCAGACAGCCTCGTTCTCGTCCCACGTGGCGCTCTGCACGGCGGCGCCGAAGCGCACCCTGTCACGAACGCCGAACGCTGTCGCGCAGTCACGAAAGTACTCCTGCAGGACGTCCTGGGTGCTGTAGTGGGACGGCCAGTCATGCCGCTGGGCGAAGGAGTAGCTGTAGTTGTGGTTCGGGTTGTCCACCCGGCAGCCCGGGTAGACGCTTTCGTGCCAGGTGCCACCGACATCCTCGTTCTTGTCGAGGACGACGTAGTCCACGCCGGCTTGGTCGAGTCGATGGGCGGAGAGGATGCCCGACATGCCGGCGCCGATGATCACCACGGTGAAATCGCGTTCGGGGGCGAGCTGGGCCTTGTTCCAGTCCGGCCCGCGACGGTCCTCGCCCCGGTAGGCCAGTTCCTCCTCCAGCAGCGGTAGGTAGGCGCGCATCTCCGTGCCGCCGACGGCGAACTCGAGGATGCGCAGCAGATCGGCGTCGTTCGGCGGCGGCGCGGGGTGGCAGCCGCCGTCCCGGTAGACCATGAGGGCAGCGAGCGCAAGATGGCGGACGGCCGCCTGCTGGTCGTCGGTGAGACCGCCCTGTGGCGTGCCGAGCAACAGCGGATCGGGCTGCAGCTCCGGGCGCAGCAGACCGAGGTCGCCAGTCAGGTAGGCCAGCGCCGGTAACAACGGCGGGATCTCGGCTTCGGCGAGCGCCGCGCGGATCTGCTCGTCCGACTCGGTGATGGGCTCCACCCCGCCCACGAACGGACTCGGCGACGATGAAACGGTCAACGACATGACGCACACTCCTTCTGGCGGCAGCCGCAGCACAGGCCCCCAACGGCCCCAACGTAGCGGTGACCGCTCCGCCCGGCCTTGTCGTGGTCTTGTCGTGGTCTTGTCGTGGACTTGTCGTGGCGAGTCAGGCGTCGAGCACGGCGAGGACGCTGCCGAGATGATCGATGGTCGCCTCGGTGATCGGGTCCAAGACCAGCTGCACGTGCGCTGCGCCCACGTCAGCAAAGGCGCGGATCTGTTCGGCCAGCTCGTCGATACCGCCGCGCACAGGCAGCATCGTGTGGCCGCGGTGGTCGCCCATCACGCGACCGAGGCCGCCCTCGAGCTGCACGTACACGGCTGCGGTCGCCTCGACCTCGGTGGGGTCACGGCCCACTTCTCGGCACACCTGCTCCACCCGCTCGCGCACCTCGGCAAAGCCCTGCGGGGTGTTGCCGTACAGCGACCACCACACGTTCCACGAGTCGATGTGCGGCAAGCCGATGCGCAGCATTCGGTCGCTCACCGAACCGAGCATCAGCGGCGGGCCGCCGGGGCGGGCCGGGGGCGGGTCGAGCACACCGTTCTCGACGCGATAGAACCGACCCGCGAAGTCGATGCGGTGCTCGCGCAGCAGCGTGCGGATGATCGTGAACGCCTCCTCGAAACGCGACACCCGGTTGTCGAACGGGAAACCGAAGGCGGTGTACTCGCGCTCGTTCCAGCCGGCGCCGAGGGCGGCGATCAGGCGTCCGCCGGAGATGGCGTCCACCGTGGCGGCCTGCTTGGCAAGCATCGCCGGCGCATGGAAGCTGGTCGACGCCACGAACGGGCCGATCTCGATCCGGCTCGTCACCGCAGCGATGGCGGCGAGCGAGGTCCAGACCTCCCACGGGCCGCGCTGAATCGTGCCGGAGCCGCTTGGGGCGGGTAGGTCGTACAGCAGGTGGTCTCCAACCCACAGTGAATCGAAACCAACGGCCTCGGCACGGCGCGCCATCGCGGCGTATTCGGGCCATGGCACGAAGCGCTCCACCTCGGGCAACTGGATGCCGATCCGGCACGGTCGTTGGTTCATCGCTCGGCGAGCGTAGTGCTCGTTCTGGGCGGGACCTGTCGCCGTGGCTCGGGCCGGTCGCGCAACAGCGCTGCAGTCTGGCCTGACACGGGCGCGGCCAGCAGTGCCGCGACGAGATCCACCAGGTGGCTGGCGAACAGCTGATCGTCGCGACGCGCCGTCGCAGCCGCACGACGGGCGAGTTCGGTGGAGCTGACCCGGATGGCGGTGAAGCGATGATGCAGACGCCGCACTGCAACCTCCGGTAGCAGCGGGCCAACCAGCAGACGCCAACGGTTGATGCTGTCCAACGGGCTCGACCGGGCGCGTTCGTCGAAGCGCAGCTCGGGTCGGTTCAGCACCTGCGCGTTGATCTGCAGGTAGGCGCGGCC
>JAYTSB010000635.1:0-8288 GCA_043745825.1 Actinomycetota bacterium
GTCCGAGGGCGCCGCCCGCCAGCGTGTGCAACGCCTGATCGACAGTGGCGTGATCCAGATCGTCGCCGTCACCAACCCGCTGCTGCTCGGCTATCGGCGGATGGCGATGATCGGGGTGCGCGCCGAGGGACCCCCCGTGGACATCGCCAAGACCCTGGAGGCGTTCCCTGACATCGAGTACCTGGTGGTCACGGCCGGATCATTCGACCTGATGTGCGAGGTCGTCGTGCCGGACGACTCGACCCTGCTCGACATCACCAATCGGATCCGGGCCGTCCCCGGCGTCAGCACCACCGAGACGTTCATCTACCTCTCGCTGATCAAACAGACCTACGCCTGGGGTGCTCATTGACCGCACGACCGCCGCCAGAACAACCGACGCGAGAACGACCGACGACCGGGCAGCTCGATCTGCAGACGGCGGCACGGCGTCACCTGTGGGGTCACTTCACGAAGATGGACACGTTCCAGCGCGAGCCGATGCCGGTGATCGTGCGCGGCGAGGGCAACTACATCTTCGACCAGCACGGCCACCGGCTGCTCGACGGTCTGTCCGGGCTGTTCACCGTGCAGGTGGGGCACGGTCGACGCGAGCTGGCCGAGGCTGCCACCCAGCAGTCAGCGACGCTCGGCTACTTCCCGCTGTGGAGCTTCGGCCACGAGCCGGGCATCCGCCTCGCCGAGAGACTGGCCAACCTGGCCCCGGGCGATCTGAACCGGGTGTTCTTCACCACCGGCGGTGGCGAGGCGGTGGAGACCGCGTGGAAGCTGGCCGTGCAGTACTTCCAGGCCATCGGCCAGCCGATGCGCCGCAAGGTGCTCAGCCGCCACTACGCCTACCACGGCACCACGCTCGGGGCCCTGTCCATCACCGGCGTCCCGGCGATCAAGAACCCGTGGGAGCCGCTGCTGCCGGGCACCGTGAAGGTGGCCAACACGAACCAGTACCGCTGCGGCATGTGCGCAACCGCAGGCGCCTGCACGCTCGCCTGCGCTGAGGACATCGAAGCCCGGATCGTGATGGAGGGTCCGGACACGGTGGCATGTGTGATCCTCGAACCCGTGCAGAACACCGGCGGCGCACTGGTGCCGCCGCCCGGTTACTTCCAGCGGGTCCGCGAGATCTGCGATCGGTACGGTGTGCTGCTGGTGAGTGACGAAGTCATCTGCGCCTTCGGTCGGTTGGGTCACTGGTTTGCGTGCGAGCGGTTCGACTACCAGCCCGACATGATCGTGTTCGCCAAGGGCGTCACCAGTGGTTACGCCCCGCTGGGCGGCGTGATCGCCAGCGACCGCCTGGCCGGCCCGTTCCTGGAGGACGGCCGGGTGTTCCTGCACGGCCTCACCTTCGGTGGCCACCCCGTCAGCTGCGCCGTGGCCCTGGCGAACATCGACCTCATCGAACGCGAGGACCTGCTCGGCAACGTCCTGCGCAACGAGGCCGCCTTCGACCGGGTGATGGCGCGCATCAGCGAGCTGCCGATCGTGGGCCAGGTGCGCGGCTGCGGCTACTTCCGCGTCGCCGAGCTGGTGAAGGACAAGGCCAACCGCACGACGTTCACCGACGAGGAATGCGACTGGTTGCTGCGCGGCGTGCTCTCCCCGGCGCTGTACAGGGCCGGGCTGTTCTGCCGCGCCGACGACCGCGCCGATCCGGTGGTAATGCTGTCACCCCCACTGACGTGCGGACCCGACGAGCTGGAGTTCATCGGGGACACCCTGGTGCGCGTGTTCACCGATGCCTGGGACGCCTACCAGTCACGATGAACGACGGCGATCAGACCCGTGCACGTACCGACGACCCCGCGTGGGGCTACATGTCGCCCGGAGAACCGCGCTGGCCGACGTTGGTGTCGATCGGGGCCGTGATGGCGTTGCAGACGGTGCTGCCCGACCGCATCACGCTCGGCCCGTGGTGGGTGTTCCCGGCGCTGGAGGCCGTGATGCTGATCCTGCTGACGTTGGCCAACCCGATGCGCCTCGACGCCGAGTCCAAGGACGTGCGCGAGCTCGCCGTCGCGCTGATCACCATCCTCATCGTCGCCAACTTCAGCTCCCTCGTGCTGCTGATGCGCCACCTCCTGCGCAGCGGCGACATGGTGGACGGGCGCACCCTCATCTTCTCCGCGGTGGGCGTGTGGGCAACGGGCATCGTCGCCTTCGGCCTGCTCTACTGGGAGTTCGACCGCGGCGGTCCGATCAAACGCTGCCACCCGGATCACGATGCGCCCGACTTCCTGTTCCCGCAGATGGAGAGCCCGACCACCGCCGTGGGCAGATGGACGCCCCGCTACGTCGACTACCTGTACGTGTCGCTGACGAACTCGACGGCGTTCAGCCCCACGGACGCTCTGCCGCTGACGGCCCGCGCCAAGCTGGCGATGGCCGTCCAGGCGCTGGCATCGTTCGCCACGGTCGTGCTGGTGGGCGCCCGCGCCGTGAACATCCTGAAGTGAGCCATCATCGAGTCGGCGACGGTCAGTTCTCGATGTTGGCCATCACGTGCTTGATACGGGTGTAGTCGTCGAGCGCGTACGCGGACAGGTCCTTGCCGTAGCCGCTCTTCTTGTAACCACCGTGGGGCATCTCGGCCACGAGCGGGATGTGGGTGTTGATCCAGACGCAGCCGAAGTCGAGCCGCTTGGACATCCGCATCGCCCGGCCGAAGTCCTTGGTCCACACGGACGACGCGAGGCCGTACTCCACACCGTTGGCCCAGCGCACGGCCTCGTCCTCGTCGGAGAACTGTTGCACGGTGATGACCGGGCCGAAGACCTCGTTCTGGATCATCTCGTCGTCCTGGCGGAGATCGGCAACGACCGTCGGCGCGTAGAAGTAGCCGATGTCGCCGACCCGGCTGCCGCCAGTGGCGACCCGGGCGTGGTCGGGCGTGCGCTCCAGGAAGCCGCTCACCCGGGCGAGCTGGTTGGCGTTGTTCACGGGTCCGTACAGCACGTCGTCGTCGTCGGGCATGCCGGTCTTCACCCCCGCCGCGGCCTCCGCCAGCGCGTCCACGAAGTCGCGGTAGGCGCCGGGAGCGACGATGACTCGGGTGGCCGCGGTGCAGTCCTGACCGGCGTTGAAGAACCCGGCGGTGGAGATGCCCTCCGCCGCGGCGGCGATGTCGGCGTCGTCGAACACCACCACCGGCGCCTTGCCACCGAGCTCAAGGTGCAGCCGCTTCAGGCTGTGCGAGGCGGCCTCCGCAACCTCCATGCCGGCCCGCACGGAGCCGGTGATGCTGACCATCGACGGGGTGTCGTGAACCACCATCCCCCGACCCGTCTCACGGTCGCCACAGATGACGTTGAACACGCCGGGCGGCAGGAACTCCGCCGCAATCTCGGCGAGCACGCCGGCCGTGGCCGGTGTGGTGTCGCTCGGCTTGAGCACCACGCTGTTGCCGGCCGCCAGTGCCGGCGCGAACTTCCACACCGCCATCATCATCGGATAGTTCCACGGCGCCACCTGCGCGCAGACCCCGATGGGCTCGCGGCGGACGAAGCTGGTCATCCCGCGCATGTACTCCGCTGCGGCCTTGCCTTCGAGATGACGGGCAGCGGTGGCGAAGAAGCGGATCTGGTCCACCATCGGCGGGATCTCCTCGCTGCGCGTCATGCCGATGGGCTTGCCGGTATTCTCCACCTCGAGTGCGATCAGCTCCTCGGCACGGGCCTCCACTGCGTCGGCGATGCGGAACAGCGCCAACGAGCGCTCGGACGGGGTGGAGTCCTTCCAACCCTCGAACGAGGCGGCCGCCGCCTGCATCGCCGCATCGACATCGGCCGGCCCGGACAGAGCCGCCTCGGCGTACTGAACGCCCGTGGTGGGGTCGATGACCGCGCTCGTCCGGCCGTCGGCTGCGTGCACCCACGCACCGTTGATGAAGTTCTTGAAGGCTTTCATGCGCCCATGATTAGCAGATCATCCGCTGACGGCGCGAAGGACGAGCTTGCTCTCGGTGCTGGCCACCGCAGCGTCAGCTTTGAGCCAGCGGATGAACGCATCGAGTCCCTCCGCGCCCGCGCAGTCGACGATCACCGTGTAATCGGCCTTACCGGTGACATATGCGGCAAACGTGACCTCGGGGCGACCGTTCAGTTGCTCCTCGAACGCGTCGGGGCTCATCGCCGGCGGCAACCCCACGTCGATCACGGCGCGCAGGCCTCGCCCCAGCGCAGCCGGATCCACGTCGACGCGGTAGGCGCGGATCACACCGGTTCGTTCGAGGACCCGTACCCGGTCGGCCACCGACGTGGGTGAGAGGTGCACCCGATCGGCCAGTTCCCGCCAGCTGAGACGGGCGTTCGTTTGCAACTCGGCGAGGATTCGCCGGTCAATTGCATCGATTGCCTTGGATTCCACGGTCAAAGGATACCGATTCGCCGGACGATGCTCAGCACCGGGTAGCTCGCACGACGCACCATGTCGTCCATGAGCGCACCGAGCACCCCCCACACCTCCACGGCCAAAATCCCCACGGCCACAATTCACACGGTCGGCGTCCCCAGGGAGATCAAGACCGCTGAGCACCGAGTGGCGATGACGCCGGACGGCGTACGGGAGTTCGAACGGCACGGCATCCAGGTGCACATCGAGACCGGGGCGGGCGAGGGCGCGAGCTTCTCCGATGCCGACTACGTGGCCGCCGGGGCCACCATCGTCCCCACCGCTGCGGATGCGTGGGCCCAACAGATGGTGGTCAAGGTGAAAGAGCCCAAGGCCGAGGAGTTCGGCTTCCTGCGCGCCGACCTCACCCTGTTCACCTACCTGCACCTCGCCGCCTATCCAGCCGTGGCCGACGCGCTGCTCGCCGCCGGTACCACCGGCATCGCCTACGAGACCGTGCAGACCGACAACGGCGCGCTGCCGCTGCTCGCGCCGATGAGCGAGGTTGCCGGACGACTCGCCCCGCAGATGGGCGCTCACTACCTCGAGCGCCACAACGGCGGTCGCGGGGTGCTGATGGGCGGCGCCCCCGGCGTGCGCCCCGCGAAGGTGGTGGTGCTCGGTGCGGGCAACGTCGGCTGGAACGCGGCGTGGATCGCGGCGGGCATGGAAGCCGAGGTCGTGCTGTTCGACAAGAACCTCGACCGACTCCGCTGGGTCGACCAGATCCAGAAGGGACGCATCGTCACGCTGGCATCGAACCGTGGCGCGATCGAGCGCAACCTCGCCGACGCCGACCTCGTCATCGGCGCCGTCCTGGTGGCCGGCGGCCGTGCCCCGGTGGTGGTCAGCGAGGACATGGTGCGCAACATGAAGCCGGGCGCGGTGATCGTCGACGTGGCCATCGATCAGGGCGGCTGCATCGAGACGATCCACGAGACCACCCACACCGACCCCGTCTACACGCTGCACGGCGTGCTGCACTACGGCGTCGGCAACATGCCGGGCGCCGTGCCGCACACCAGCACCTACGCCCTCACCAACGCCACGCTGCCCTACCAGCTGGAGGTGGCGCTGCTCGGCGCGAGCGGGGCCGCCCACCGCGACCCGGCGCTGACCCACGGCCTCAACACCGTGGCCGGCCACGTCGTCAACGCGCCGGTGGCCGAGGCACTGGGGAAGCCGTTCGTCGACCCCGCCGAGGTGCTCGCCGGCTGACCGGATCCGGGGTCGCTCAGCGCGGCTTGCGCCACATCAGCCACTGCTGGGGACCGGGCGCACCCTTGAGGCCCTTGTGGGTGATGATCCGGGTGACCTCGAAGCCGAAGCGGCCGTAGAAGGCGAGGTTCGACTCTTTCGACGACTCGAGGTACGCGCCGACGCCTTCGTCATCGCACCGCTGCATCATCGGGGCCATCAGCTGGCTCCCCATTCCCTTACCCTGGTGCGCCGGATCGGTGCCGATGAACTCGAGGTAGTAGTGCGGCTCGTCTTCGGGATGGGCTTTTTCCAGACGGTTCAGGAGCCCGAGGTTGGGGATCATCCGCGAGCCGAACACACGCACGAACCCGGGGGCGTTCTTCAGGATCTGGCCCACCGGCAGCTTCCACTCCCCTGGCGGAGCCCAGATCGCGGCCGCCTCGCTGCCGGGCGTTCGGTAGACCAGGCCATGGTGCAGCTGCGCCCGCGCCATGATCTCGAAGAACTGTGTGGCCCGGGCTTCGGGAACGGTGCCGCCGAACAACACCTCGAACACCGGGTCGTCCGCAAACGCCTTGGCGAGCGTACGCGAGATCGTGGGGATCTCGCTCGTCTTGACGGGGAGCAAGGTGACGGTCACGCACGCGCACACTACTCAGCCGCTGGCACCGAGACAGTAGGTTCATCCGACATGGCGACTCGTGTTGACGAACTCGAACTCCCCTCGCTCGAACTGCTCGACGTGCCGTTCGACCAGGCCCAAGCGGCGATGCAGGGCTTGGCGAACGAGCACTGGCTTGTCAGGAACCCGTTCGGCTACACCGTGCTGCATTACGACGACGTCACTGCGGTCCTGCGCGACAAGCGCTGGCACAACGCGGCCTCCATCCTGCCGCAGATGGCGGGGGTGACCAACGAGGAATTCCTGGCCCGTCAGCGGATCAGCATCCTCGGCGCCGAGGGCGAGGTGCACACCCGTCTGCGCCGGCTCGTGGCCCCGGCTTTTTCGCCACGCGCCGCCGATCGCCTGCGCCCGTTCATGCGCGAGGTCGTCAACGGCCTTGTCGACGCGGTCGCCGCAACGGGGCGGGCCGACATCGCGAGCGACGTCTGCGAGCCGTACCCGATCCCCATCATCTGCGAGCTGCTGGGGGCGCCGAAGAGTGACTGGCAGCTGTTCAGCCGCCTGGCCGAGGATGTCCTGCGCGTGTTCAACGGCCTGCTCGAGGACGACCTGCCCATCATCATGCGCGCCCAGGACGAACTGGACGAGTACGTGCGCGGCTTGATCGCGGCGCGGCGGGCCAAGCCCGCCGACGACCTCATCACGGCACTGATCGCCGCCGAGGAGGCCGGCGACCGGCTGGACACGGCCGAGCTGGTCGCGATGGTTGGCGCCGTGATCGTGGGCGGCACCGACACCACCCGCAACCAGTTGGGCTGCTCGGTTGCGCTGTTCGCGCAACACCCTGAGCAGTGGGCGCTCCTCGCGGAACGGCCCGAGCTGGCCGGTCGCGCAGTGGACGAGACGATGCGCTGCTTCGGTGCGGTCCGTGGCACCGGGCGATTCGCCTCGGTGGACATCGAGTACCGCGACGTGCTGTTCCCGGCCGGCACGTTGATGATGCCCTCGCTGACGGTGGCCAACCGAGACGCGGCAGTGTTCGCGCACGCCGACACGTTCGACATCACCGCAGAGCCGCCAGCGCAGCCGCAGCTCACCTTTGGCAGCGGCATCCACTACTGCCTCGGTGCATCACTGGCCAAGGCTGAGTTGCAGGAGGCGCTGCCGATCCTGGCACGGCGGATGCCCGATCTCAAGATCGACGGGGCCATCACCTGGAAGCCGAGCAACGTCGGCATCTTCGGCCCCGAGCACCTCCCCGTGACGTTCACGCCGCAAACCTGACGGCACCCCGATCGGCACACTGATGGGCACCTACGGCGGCGGCGGAAGGCCGAGCGCGTCGCGGACCCGCTGCCGTTCCTCGTCGGTGGCCGGCACATGCGGGCTCAACGCGCCCTGGGCCACCATGGAACCCAACGAACCAATCGTGATGTCCGGGCTGTCGAGAAACGGGAAGCGGTTGGGGTCGGCCTGGGTCACGAGCCCCGACCCGGCGATCAGCTCGAGGGTCCGGCGCTCGTAGTCAGCCCTGAGCGCCCAGCTCGTGGTGGCCTCGCGCAGCGTACCGAGGTTCAGGGCTATGGCCAGGCCGAGCACGCCGAGGCCTGCCCAGCGTGCCTCGCGCGAGATGCGGGTGAGCTGGTCCACGGCCAGTCCGAACGCCGGCGCGAGGACGATCGCGGCGATGTGGATGTAGCGGGACGACTCGGCCAACTGCACGCCGAAGCCGATGCGCTCGAACCCGATGGCCAGGAACATGAACACCACGGTTGCGGCAAGACCGATGAACAGCGCCTGCGTCCGCCGACCGAAACGGCTGGACAGCACCACGCTCAGGGTTGCGATGACGGCGACGGCACCGAGTCCAGGGAGGCCGGTCATTGCATTGAACGTCGCGCTCAGCCCGCGCGCCACGAAGGCGGGGATCTGTGACTTGTTGCCCGGGTTGCGGTCGCTGGCCGGGTCTGCCGCCCAGAACAGCAGCCACCAGCCGTAGGCCAGGCCCTGGGGCAGCACCGCCACGAGCAAAGCCTTCCACCGCTGGCGCAGCACCAGCACGACGGCGATGCCG
>JAYTSB010000636.1:0-6506 GCA_043745825.1 Actinomycetota bacterium
GAACAAGGGCAAGGTCCTCGCCAAGGGTCTCGCAGCGTCGCCCGGCGCTGCTGTTGGCCAGGTGTACTTCACTGCGGATGACGCCGTCACGGCGCACGAAAACGGACAGCACGTCATCCTTGTTCGCAACGAGACCAGCCCCGAAGACGTGCACGGCATGATGGTGAGCCAGGGCATCCTCACCGCTCGCGGTGGGCTCGTCAGTCATGCAGCCGTGGTCGCCCGTGGTTGGGGAACCCCCGCCATCGTCGGCGCCGATGCCATCAAGATCAAGGGCCAGCAGTTCTCCGTCGGCGACGTCGTGGTGAAGCAGGGCGACACAATCAGCCTCGATGGCACCACTGGTGAAGTCGTGCTGGGTGCAATGGAGTTGGCGGCCGCCGAGCCGCCGGCAGAGTTCAACACCATCCTCGAGTGGTCCGACGGCGTTCGCCGCGGCAAGCTCGGCGTGCGCGCCAATGCCGACACCGGAGAAGACGCCAAGAACGCCCGCGACCTCGGTGCCGAAGGCATCGGGCTGTGCCGCACCGAGCACATGTTCCTCGCCCCGGACCGCCTCCCCGTGGTGCGCGAGATGATCCTCGCCGACACCCCGACCGAGGAAGCCGCTGCGCTGGCCGAGTTGGGGCGCGTCCAGCAGATCGACTTCGAGGAGATCCTCGAGGCAATGGACGGCCTGCCTGTCACCGTGCGTCTGCTCGACCCGCCGCTGCACGAGTTCCTCCCGTCCGTCGAGGAGCTGCGCATCAAGCAGGCCACCACCGGGCTCGACAAGCGCGAGACCGCCGAGTTGAAGGCCGCTGAGGAGTGGGCTGAGCACAATCCGATGATCGGCACCCGCGGCGTGCGCCTCGGTGTGGTCAAGCCCGGCCTGTACGCAATGCAGGTGCGGGCGCTGATGGCCGCCGCCGCATCGCTGCGCAAGAAGGGCAAGAATCCCATCGTCGAGGTGATGATCCCGCTCACGGTCTCCCGGGAAGAGATGGGCCTGGCCCGCAGTTGGGTGCAAGCCGAGATCGATGCCGCCGTGAAGGGCATGAAGAAGAAGGGTCGGGGCGGGTCCGCGGGAAGCGTTGCGGTAACCATTGGCACGATGATCGAGACGCCTCGCGCCGCGATCCGCGCCGACGAGATCGCCGAGGAAGCCGACTTCTTCAGCTTCGGCACCAACGACCTCACCCAGATGGCGTTCGGCTTCAGCCGTGACGACATCGAGAGCAAGATGATGCCGGCGTACCTGGAGCAGGGCCTGCTCAAGCGCAACCCGTTCGAGACCATCGACGCCGGTGGCGTGGGCGAACTCGTGCGGATGGGCGTGCAGCGCGGCCGTTCGACGAAGAAGAATCTGAAGATCGGGGTCTGCGGGGAGCACGGCGGCGATCCGGAGAGCATCTCGTTGTTCTACGACGCCGGGCTCGACTACGTGAGCTGCAGCCCCTTCCGCGTGCCGATCGCCCGCCTCGCTGCGGCCCAGGCCGTCATCGCCTCGTCCGGGGCACAGAAGAGCAGCACCAAGTAGTCCCTCCTTGATGCACGTCGGCGCCGTCGGTGCGCTCCTTGCCAAAGAGAAGTCCGGCTTCGCCGACGTGACCGTGCCCGCCTGGGCATGGTTCGCGACCCTTGGGGTGATCGCGGTGTTGTTGATGTTGGACATCCTCGTCCTGCATCGCACGCCGAAGGTGCTGAAGACCCGCCGCGCGGCGGTGGAGACCCTCATGTGGGTCGCCGTCGGCGTGGCCTTCGGCATCGGCGTGATGATCGGCCTCGGGGGCAAGGCAGGCGGGGAGTACTTCAGCGGCTACCTGATCGAGTACAGCCTGTCGATCGACAACGTGTTCGTGTGGGCCCTGATCTTCACGTTCTTTGCCGTGCCGTCGCTGTACCAGCACCGGGTGCTCTTCTGGGGCATCTTCGGAGCGCTCGTGCTGCGGGCGATCTTCATCTTCGCGGGCGTGGCGCTGATCACGAAGTTCGAATGGATCCTCTACATCTTCGGGGCGTTCCTCATCTACACCGCGATCAAGCTCCTGCGCGGCCAGGACGAGGAGATGAACCCGGAGGACAACATATCCTTCCGGGCGGTGAAGCGGATCGTGCCGTCCACACCAGAGCTGGACGGTCAGAAGCTGTTCACCGTGGCCAACGGTCGCCGCCTGGCCACCCCTCTGTTCGCCGTGCTGGTGCTGGTGGAGACCACCGACGTGCTGTTCGCGGTGGACTCGGTGCCGGCTGTACTGGCCGTGAGCCGTGAGCAGTTCATCGTGTTCACCTCGAACGCGTTCGCGATCCTCGGCCTGCGCGCCCTGTACTTCCTGCTCGCCGATCTCCACGCCAGGTTCACGTACCTGCAGCAGGGCCTGGCAGTGATCCTCGCGTTCGTGGGGATCAAGATGATCATCCACACGTGGGTGGAGATCTCCGGATCAATCTCGCTGCTGGTGATCGGTCTCGTGCTGGCGGTCTCGGTGGCGGCGTCGCTGCGTTTCGGCGCGGGGGGCCAGGTGGAGGACGACATCGACCTCATCGAGCCGGAGACACCGCCCCCGTTCAACGAACGCTGATCGGAGCGAGCGGTGCGCAGGCCTCCGGTAGCCTCGCCCCGTGGCGATCGTGGACGAGGACATCGAGCGGATCCGCTCCACGGTCTCCATCGTCGATGTCATCCAGGGCTATGTGGCACTGCGCAAACAGGGCAAGAACTGGGTGGGCCTGTGCCCGTTCCATGCCGAGAAGAGCGGCTCGTTCAACGTCGCTGAGCAGATGGGCCGCTACAAGTGCTTCGGGTGCTCGGCCGCCGGCGACGTGTTCAAGTTCATCCAAGAGATCGAGCACACCGATTTCGTCGGAGCGGTGGAGCACCTCGCCAACAAGGCCGGCATCCAATTGCGCTACACGAGCGGTGGCGAGAACAAGGAGCGCATCCGGCGCAAGCAACTGATCGAGGCGATGGACAAGGCGGTCGAGTGGTATCACCAGCGCCTGCTCACCTCGCCCGATGCTCGCGAGGCGCGCGAGTACCTGCGCCGCCGTGGCTTGGCCGGCGACGTCGCCCGCCAGTTCCGGCTCGGCTGGGCGCCGGATGATTGGGACGTGATGAGCCGTGAACTCGGCGTCGCAGCCGACCTGCTGCGTGACACCGGCCTCGCATTCACGAACAAGCGCAACCGTCTGCAGGACGCGTTCCGCGGCCGCGTGCTGTTCCCGATCTTCACCGATTCTGGTGAGCCAGTGGCGTTCGGCGGACGCATCCTGCCGGGGTCCACGGATCCGGCCAAGTACAAGAACTCGCCGGAGACCGTTGTGTACGCAAAGAGTCGCACGCTCTATGGACTGAACTGGGCCAAGGCCGACATCGTCGCTCAGGATCAGATCATCGTGTGCGAGGGCTACACGGACGTGATCGGCTTCCACCGTGCCGGTATCCGCCGTGCGGTGGCCACCTGCGGCACAGCACTCACCGAACAGCACGTGCAAATGATGAAGCGTTTCGCGAGCCGGGTGGTGCTTGCGTTCGACGCCGACAAAGCCGGTCAGGGTGCGGCCGAACGGTTCTACGAGTGGGAGCAGAAGTACCAGGTGCAGGTGGCCGTCGCCCGGTTCCCGGACGGCAAGGACCCCGGCGATCTCAGCCTCACCGATCCGGCAGCGCTGGCCAAGGCGGTGGACGACGCGCTGCCGTTTCTGGGCTTCCGCCTCCAGCGCACCCTCGGGGGCAAGCCGGTGCGTTCACCGGAGGAGCGGGCCCGTCTTGCTGAGCAGGCGATGGCCGTCGTCAACGAACATCCCAGCGTGGATGTGCGCAAGATCTACGCCGGACAGGTGGCAACCCACACCGGTTTGCCGGTGGCCGACATGGTGCGGGTGGCCGAGCAGCGCAACCGTCGGCCGGCCGTGCAGGTGCGGCCCGCTCGTCAGGTCGGCGCCTCCGAGAATGCCGAGTTCGTGGCCATCTCGCTGCTCATGCAGCGCTGGGACGACATCGCCCCATGGCTGATGGAGGAGCTGTTCAGCGAAGAACCGAACCGCCGTGCGTTCCTTGCGCTGGCCCTCAGCGGGGGAGTGATCGAGGCCGCGCTGGATGCCGCCGATCCGGAAGCGCGTGAGGTGCTGGAGCGCGCCGCCGTCGCGGATCTCGAGGCCGACCCGGAGGTGGAGGCGATGAACCTCATCGCCGCGTCCGTACGCCGCGAGCTGTCGCGGCGCCTCCGGATCACCGATGCTGTAGCGATTCGCGAGGACAGTGAGGCCCGCGTGCAGCTGGAACACCTGCACGTCCGCCAAAGCCCTCAGGGGGCCGCGGAGTGGTTGCTAGGGTGGCTCCAGCGACGCAACGAGGAGCGCGGTTGACCGACAGCGACACGAACACCCAAGACGAGGCGCCTATTGTCCGTCCGCCCATTCCCGGTGTGGACGCGGAGAAGTGGCATGCCCTCGTACTGACGGGTTCGCAGGTCGGATCCGTTCGCGCCGACGATGCGGTTGCTGCGCTGCTCGATGTCGAACTGACGGGTGAGGTGCTGGCCCGGGTCACCGCCGATCTCGCACACCGCGGCATCGACATCGATGATGCGGTCGACGAGGTGGTCGAAGATGACGACACGCCACCCCACGTCACGCCGGTCGTCGTCGTCGAACCCGAAGATGATGCAGCCGGTGTGCTGCTGAAGCGCCGGCGTCGCCGGGCGGAGCGAATGGCTGAGAAGTACGAGACCGGGCCCACCGGCGACACCGTGCGGATGTACCTGAAAGAGATCGGCCGAGTCGGCCTGCTCAGCGGTGACGAAGAACGGATGATGGCCCAGCAGATCGAGTCGGGCTATGCAGCTGCCGCAGCGTTGGACGATGGCGGCGACTCACTCGACGCGATGGAGCAGCGTCGCCTGCTGCGCATCGTCACCGTTGGCCAACGGGCCAAGAGCAACCTCATCCAGGCCAACCTTCGCCTCGTCGTCAGCATCGCCAAGCGGTACAGCGGACGGGGCATGCAGCTGCTGGATCTGATCCAGGAAGGCAACCTCGGTCTGATGCGCGCGGTCGACAAGTTCGACTACACCAAGGGCTTCAAGTTCAGCACGTACGCAACCTGGTGGATCCGCCAGGCGATCACCCGCTCGATCGCTGATCAGGCCCGCACGATCCGTATCCCCGTGCACATGGTGGAGAGCATGAACCGGGTGCTGCGGATGCAGCGTCAGATGCACCAGGAGCTGGAGCGCGAGCCCACGCTGGACGAGCTGGCCGAGCGCTGCGAGATCGCGGTCGAGCGGGTGCGCGACATCTTGCGCATCTCCCAGGATCCGCTCTCGCTGGATTCGCCCGTGGGCGAGGAGGACGACTCCAACCTCGGCGACTTCATCCAGGACGGCTCGGTCGATGCCCCCGACGACGCCGCTGCAAAGAAGATGCTGATCGCCGCGGTCGACGAGGCGTTGGGCGAGCTGTCCGAGCGCGAGCAGGAGATCGTGCGCATGCGCTTCGGCCTGGAAGACGGCCAGGCGCGTACCCTGGAAGAGGTCGGCAAGTACTTCGGCGTCACTCGCGAACGGGTTCGTCAGATCGAGGCCAAGACCCTTGCCAAGCTCCGCCATCCCCAGCGCAGCCAGAAGTTGAAGGAGTTCCTGGACGCCGAGTGAGGCCCCCAGGTTCGAGGAAGTTCAGGCCCCCGCTGCTATTCTCAGGGCTGCCTTTCCGAGATAGCTCAGTTGGCAGAGCAGCTGACTGTTAATCAGCGGGTCGCAGGTTCGAGCCCTGCTCTCGGAGCGAGACGGGGTCCGTTCGCGGGCCCCGTTTGCGTCTCCCCGGGGCGGTAGCTCAGTGGTCAGAGCAGGGGACTCATAATCCCTGGGTCGTGGGTTCGATACCCACCCGCCCCACGTGGACAGCCCCACCAGCACAGGGCCCATTTGGGAATTCAACGCTGGCGTAGTGTCGGCTCCCATGGTGTGTCGCGTTGTGGTGTGGGGAACGGGAAACGTCGGCCAGCCGGCCATTCGGGCTGTGTTGGCGTCGAGCGAGCTGGAGCTCGTCGGGGTGATCGTCGGCAACCCGGACAAGGTGGGGGTCGACGCCGGCACGCTGGCCGGCGTGGCACAGACGGGCGTTCTGGCGACGAACGACGCGTCTGCCGTGCTGGCGTTGCTTCCCGACGCAGTGGCCTACTGCGCGTCCGGTGACTTCCGTCCGCAGGAGGCCATCGCTGACATCGAGCAGTGCCTGCGCGCCGGCGCCAACGTGGTGACCACGGCGGTGTACGACCTGCTGCATCCGCCGTCCACGCCCCAGCCGTTGCGCGAGCGCATCGACGCGGCGTGCGCGGCCGGGAAGAGCTCGGTCTTCGTCACCGGCATCGATCCAGGCTGGGCGTTGGACCTGCTGCCCCTGATGCTGTCCGGCGTGGCCGGTGAGATCGAGGAGATCCGCGCCCAGGAAATCTTCTGCTACGAGACCTACCACGCACCCGATGCCGTGCGGTACCTGATCGGGTTCGGCCAGCCGATGGTGGAGCT
>JAYTSB010000637.1:0-3427 GCA_043745825.1 Actinomycetota bacterium
CTCGCGAGGAGGATCGCGCCCGGCAGTTCCTGCGGCGGCCGCTGAGGGATCGGCGGCGACGGATGCAGCCCGCGCCGCCACGCGAGCGAGATCGATCACCCGAAGCTGATCGCGCACCACCACGGCGAGCTGCACGATGCCGAGCAGAAGCAGGCAGAGCAACGGTGTGGCGAGGGCAAGCTCGACGGTGGCCTGGCCGTTGTCGCGGTCAGACACGGCTGGTCACGGCGTCGATGACCCGGTCGAACAGCCGGCCGATCTTGCCAGCGCCGCCGCCAGAGGTGGCCCACGCGACCACGAGCAGGGCAATCACTGCGGCGCCGAGCAGCACGAGTGCGTACTCGGTGGTTGCTTGGCCGGCGTCGTCGGCCTCTTGCCAACGGCGCCAGCGTTGGCTGATGCGGATGTGTAGGACAAACAGGTGGGTGCGCATGGTGTCTCCCGAGAGCTCTGGTTTTGGGGTGCGTTGCGGCGAGATGGTCGTCACGGGCTGAGCCCGCGCAGCGACGAGAAGGTCCCGGCCATCAGCGGGACGATGGTGAGCAGCACGAACGACGGCAACGTGCAGCCCACGAGCGGGAAGGCGAGTCGGATCGGGAGTTGGCGTGCGGCGATGTCGGCCTGACGACGCCGATGCTCGCGTGCCTCTGCCGCGAGGCGGTCGAGGATCGGCGGCAGCGGCGTGCCGTGACGGTCAGCGAGCGCAAGGGCGTCGGCCAGGGGTTGCGCGATCGAACCGAGCCCGGTCGGCGGGGGATCGCGTAGGTGACCGACGGAGTCGGCAAAGCGCTCGCCGGCGTCGGTGCGTCGGACCACGGCGTCGACGGGCGGCCGGAGCACCGTGGGCACCACGCCGGCCAGGACGGTGAAGGCATGCAACGGCGAGAATCCCGCACCGATGGTGAGGACGAGCAGATCGACGAGCTCCGGAAATGCCTGCGCCACAGCAGCCCCGGTGCGCCGTTGCCGACGTATCGAAGCGAGCCGATGGGCGATGATCGTGGCCGTTGCCGCTGCGACGCCCATCAACGGGCCACCGACCAGCACGGTGGTGAAAACAAGGATGGCTGGGAGCAGCCGGCGTCGCCAGAGCGCGCGCCGTGAACGGCCGCCGTTCTGTCTGCGAGCTGGTTCTGCCCGCCCTCGTGTCACGCCTCGCCGCGGCGGCAACAACAACATCAACGCGACGGCAGCGACAACCGCCACCGAGCCCAGCGCTGCGCCGCTCATCCGCTGCTCCGGATGGCCCGCGCCATCAACCGCCACCCGGCTGCATTGGTTGCGGCGCCCAGCGCAACGCACGCAAGTCCCGCCGGCGTGCTGGTGAAGGCACGGACGGTCGGTGTGGTGGCCAGTGTCCAGCACGCAAACGCGATCGGCACCGCCGTGAGGACGCGTGCTGACAGCCGCGCCTGCGCGCTGTGGGCTTGCCGCTCCAGGCGCATTCCATGCCGTTCGCGCAGGGTGGCCGCAGCGCGATCCATCGACTCGCTGATGTTGCCGCCCTGGGCAGCGCACAGCGCCAACACGTGTACGGCGAGCGTGACGTCCGGGTCGGTGTGGTGCACGCAAGCGAAGGCGTCGCGCACGGATCCGCCGCGGTCCAGCACAGCCCTGGGCCCGGCGAATCGAGTTGTCGTCCGCAGCGCTGCCGTCAGTGCAACGGTGAGCGACTCGCCGCTCGCGCAGCGCCGGGAGACGGTGTCCAACACGGCTGCGAGCTCAGACGCATCGTGCGCGTCGCTGCGCACGAACCAGGGAGCTGAGACCCGGTCAAGCACGGCCGACGTTCGCGCGATGCGTGACGAATGTGGGGCGACGGTGTTGGGCCGGAGCGCCGCAAGTCGTGCGGCGGCGAGGTTCACGCCCGCCGCCGTGTCAGCGCTGCGCAGCGGCGACCGCCGGTGACCAGCGCACGATGGGTGTCAGCGGAGCCGGGCAATGCGAGCTCGAGGACCTCCGCAACGCAGCGTTGTCCGTCCGGTCGACGCTCCACGTGCACCACGATGTCGAGGCTCGCCTGGATGGTGTCGCGGACGGCGGCCAGCGGCCAGGTCGGGCTGTGCTGCACGACGAGCGACTCCAACCGGCGCAGCGCATCTGTGGTGCCGTTCGCGTGGCAGGTGCTGAGTGAACCGGCGTGTCCGGTGTTCATTGCCGCCAGCATGTCGACGACTTCGGGCCCGCGGATCTCGCCGAGCACGATCCGATCGGGGCGTAGGCGCAACGCGGTTCGAACGAGGTCGGTCATCGTGACGGCGGGAGTGCCGTCGACGGTTGCCGGCCGGGTCTCGAGGCGGAGGACGTGTGCGGCGTCGAGCTGCAGCTCGGCGATGTCCTCCAGCGTCACGATGCGTTGGTGATTCGTCACGGCTTCGGCGTGTCCGAGCGTGGCCGCGACGAGGGCGTTGAGCAGGGTGGTCTTGCCGGACGATGTCGCGCCGCTAATCAGCACGTTGCAGCGGGCGGCAACGATTTCAGCGAGGAGTGCGATGACCGGAGCATCGGCGAACTCCGCGAGCCCGCGGCGACTCACACCGAATCGCCGCACCGTGAGGCACGGACCGTCCACCGCGACAGGTGGGATCACCGCGCACACGCGTGAGCCATCGGCCAGCCGTGCGTCCACGATCGGTGAGAGCCGATCCAGCCGACGGCCGAGCGGGCTGAGGATGCGCTCGATGAGTCGTGGTAAGACTTCGTTCTCCAGGCGTCCGGCACGGACGATGACACCGTTGCGCTCGATCCACACGTCGCCACCGTTGTTGACCATGACCTCGTTCACCGTGGGATCGGAGAGAAGCCGCTGCAACGGTCCCAAACCGCAGACCTGTGCGAGCGCTGCCTCGGCGAGTTCGGCCACGTCCGCCTCGGTGCCCAAGGGCAGCATCGTGCGCACGAGCTCCTTGGCGCGTCCGATGTCCGGCAGCGCACCATCGGCGAGGTCGGCGCACACCGTCTTCAGGAGTGCGTCAGGGGTCATCACAGCAGCGGCCGCAGCGACATGGCGAGCGGCTTCGGCACGCGGGCCCTGAGAAGTCCGGCATCCACCGCTCGGGCCACGGCTGGGTCCAGCGCGATCTCCGCCAGCACCGGCGCGCGTACGGTGGCGGCCACGTCGTCGGCACGCAAGGCCCGCCCGGGTTCGTGCACCATGATGACCCCCGTGGGTATGACGTCCAACGCCGCGGCGCGTCGTAGAGCCAGGTAACACGGTCTGGTCACGAACAGCCGATGGCGGGCCGCTGCCAGCAGCGCTGGAGGTACCGGACCAGTGCCGGCATCCACGATCCAGGGCTGCTCTCGGTCGGCCAGGTAGTGCGCCAGCAGATCCCAGCGGGCGTGCTGCAGGTCCGCGCAGGCGGTGCCGCGTGGCACGACGCGCAGCCCCTCGGCTCCCGCAGCACCGAGCGCGTCGATGGCGGCC
>JAYTSB010000638.1:0-6521 GCA_043745825.1 Actinomycetota bacterium
CCGCCCTTGAGCGCGCCCATCATGCTCGGCATCTTCTTCTTGCCCTTCTTGTTGGTGGTCATCCCACCCATCCGCTTCATCATCTTCTGCATCTCGCTGAACTGCTTCACGAGGCGGTTGATCTCACCGACGCTCGTTCCGCTGCCGGCCGCGATTCGGTTGCGCCGGCTGCCGTTGATGACCTCCGGCTTGCGTCGCTCCAGCGGAGTCATCGCGCGGATGATCGCCTCGACCGGCTTCAGATCGTCGTCGCTGATCTTGGCGCCCTTCAGCTCCTTGGGCATGCCCGGCATCATGCCGAGCAGTCCGGACAGCGGACCCATCTTCTTCAGCTGCTGCATCTGCTCCAAGAAGTCGTCGAGGGTGAACTCGCCGGAAAGCATCCGCTCAGCGGCTTCCTCGGCCGAATCCTTTTCGAACGCCTTCTCGGCCTGCTCGATCAGCGTGAGCACGTCGCCCATGCCGAGGATCCGGCTGGCCATCCGGTCCGGGTGGAACTGTTCGAAGGCGTCCAGTTTCTCACCGGTCGACGCGAACGCGATCGGGCGCCCGATGACCTCCTTCACGCTCAGCGCAGCGCCGCCGCGGGCGTCGCCATCGAGCTTGGTGAGGATCACGCCATCGATGGCCAGCGTCTGGTGGAACGCCTCCGCCACGCCGACGGCATCCTGACCGGTCATCGCGTCGACGACGAGGAATGTGTAGTTCGGCTCCACGGCCTCGTTGATCCGGCGGACCTGGTCCATCATCTCGGCGTCGATGGCGAGGCGACCGGCGGTGTCCACGATGAGCACGTCCCGCCCGAGTCGCTTGGCCTCGGCGAGGCCACGGGTGGCAACGGTGACCGGATCACTGGCCTCACTGAACACGGGCACGTCGATCTGGCGGCCCAGCGTGCGCAGCGGCTCCACCGCGGCCGGGCGCTGGCGGTCGGCGCCGACCAACAACGGCTGGCGGCCCTGGCTCTTGAACCAGCGCGCCAGCTTGGCCGCGTTGGTGGTCTTGCCCGAGCCCTGCAAGCCGGCCATCAGCACCACCGTGGGCGGCCGGCTGGCGTAGCTGATCTTGAGGGTCTCGCCACCGAGGATGTTGACCAGCTCGGCGTTGACGATCTTGATGACCTGCTGGCTGGGATCGAGGGCCTGCGACAACTTGGCGCCGATGGCTGCCTCGCGGATGCGGGCCACCACCGTGCGCGTGACGGCGACGTTGACGTCGGCCTCGAGTAACGCGGTGCGGATCTCGCGCAGCACCTCGTCGACATCGTCGTCGGTCAAGCGGCCCTTGCCGCGCAGTCGTTTGAAGATGCCGTCGAAGCGGTCGGACAGTGTGTCGAACATGCGCCGTCAGGCTACCGGCCACCGGTGGTGCAGGACCGGCCTACTCGAACTCGCCTACTCGAACAGGGCGGAGATGAATTCGTCCGGGTCGAACGCGACGAGGTCGTTGATGGTCTCGCCCAGGCCCACCAGCTTCACCGGCAGACCGAGCTCGGTCTCGATTGCGAAGACGATGCCACCCTTGGCCGAGCCGTCCAGCTTGGTGAGCACCACCCCGGTCACATCGGTGGTGTCGCCGAACTCACGCGCCTGGGCCAGGCCGTTCTGGCCGGTGGTGGCATCGATGACCAGCAGCGTTTCGGTCACCCGACCCTTGCCCTTGGAGGCCACCCGGCGCACCTTGCGCAGTTCCTCCATCAGGTTGGTCTTGTTGTGCAGGCGACCAGCGGTGTCGGCCAGGACGAGGTCGATCCCGCGGGCACTGGCCGCCTCCACACCGTCGAAGATCACCGAGCTGGGGTCGCCACCCTCGGCGCCGCGCACGAGATCGCTGCCGGAGCGCTCGGCCCACATGCCGAGCTGCTCGGCAGCCGCGGCGCGAAAGGTGTCACCGGCGGCCATCAACACGGTTCGGCCGAGCTGGCGCTGGGCGGCGCCGAGCTTGCCGATGGTGGTGGTCTTGCCCACTCCGTTGACCCCGACGAACAACCAGACATTGGGCGAATCGGGCTCGCCCGGCTCGAAGCGCAGCTCGCGGTCAGCGCCGGCGAGCCGGGCGACCATTTCCGCCTGTAGTGCGTTCAGCAGGCCGTCCGGATCGGTGATCTCCTTGGCCTTCACCCGGCCGAGGAGGCCACTCAGCAGCTCGTCGGTGACCCGCACACCCACATCTGCCCTGAGCAGCGCTTCTTCGAGGTCGTCCCACGTCTCGCTGGTGATGGCGGCGCGACCGCGCACCCCGGCGAACACACCAACGAGCGCGGCTCGAGACTTGGCCATCCGGTCGCGGAAGCGTGGGCGCTCCAGGACCTCGGGCTCGACCGACCCTGCGACCGCCGGCTCGGCGTGTTGGGGTGCCTCGACGGGGGCCTCGACGTCCGGCACGGCAGTGGGCGTCCGTGCCGTCTGCGGCCGAGCGATCGACGGCGTTGGCGCCGGTCGCTGCAGCTCACCCCCCGACTTGCGGCGATTGACCACCACGACGGCGGCGCCGAACACGATGACGACGACGGCGAGGACGAGAAAGATCCAGATCACGCCGAGACGCTATCGGCCGGCAAGTCCGCCCTGTTCTCCGGTGAGTCGCTGGGCCAGCCAGACCGGCACGAAGGCCAACACCATCACGGCGGTGGCGACCACGTTCACGATCGGCTGCTGATCGCCGCGACTGAGGTTGCTCAGGATCCACTGCGGCAGGGTCTGCAGGTCGGTGCCCGCACCGTTGGTGAACGTGGTGACCACGATTTCGTCGAAGCTCAGCCCGAAGGCGAGCAGCCCGCCGGCGAGCAGCGCCGAGCGCATCAGCGGAAAGGTCACCAGCCGGAACGTCTGGAACATGTCCGCGCCGAGATCGGCGGACGCTTCCTCCAGGTTGGGCGAGAGTCGCCGGAGCCGGGCCAGCACGTTGTTGTAGACCACCACCACGCAGAAGGTGGCGTGGGCGACGACGAGCGTCGCAAATCCCAGCTCCAGGCCGATCTGATTGAACGCCGAGCGCAAGGCGATGCCGGTGACGATGCCGGGGAGGGCGATCGGCAGCACGATCATCAGACTCAGCGGCTCACGGCCGAAGAACCTGAACCGTTGCACCGCGAATGCGGCGGCGCTGCCGAGCACCAGTGCGATGACCGCGGCCACGAGTGCAGTACGGGCGCTCATCAACAACGCGTCACGAGCGCCCTGGTTGTCCAACGCCTTGCTCCACCACTTCCCGGTGAAACCTTTCGGCGGCCAGGCCAGCGATGCCGACGTGTTGAACGACAGGATCGCCACGACCACGAGGGGTAACCACAAGAACGCGATGACCAGCGCGGTCCAGACACGAAAGCCGGTGCGCGTCGCGGGGTTGGAGTACGTCACGGCTGGATCGACCTGTCTGGTGGCATCAGAGGTTCTCCAGCGCACCGGTCCGGCGGATGCCGAGCAGGTAGACCACCATCACCAGAATCGGCACCGTCGCGAACGCGGCCGCCAGGGGCAGGTTGGAGGCGAAGTTGTCGTAGACGACCGAACCGATCATCTGCGTTGGTCCACCGACGAGTTCGACGGCGATGTAGTCGCCCATCGACAGCGAGAACGTGAACACGGAACCGGCGACGATGGCCGGCAGCAGCATCGGCACGACCACGCTCTGGAACGTCAACCAGAAGCCCGCGCCGAGATCATTGGATGCTTCCAGCAACGAGTCCGGCAGTCGGTCGAGGCCGGCGTAGATCGGCACGATCATGTACGGCAGCCACAGGTAGGCAAGCACGATCACCACCGCCGGGAGGCCGTAGCCGGGACTTGCCCCGAAGGTCTTGTCGATCACCCCACCGGGTGACCCGAGCAGTGCCCGCCAGGCGAAAGCCTTGACCAGGTAGCTGCCCCACAGCGGCACGAGAACGGCCGTGATCAACAGCGCCCGCGCCCGTGGCCGGGCGAGCTTGGCGATGAAGAACGCGATCGGCAGGGCGAGAACCATGTCGATCAGCGTGACGAGGACCGCGACCCCGATGGTGCGCACCGCAATGTCCCGGTACACACTCACCGAGAGGAGCTCGTGGTAGTTGGACGTGCCGAACGTCTTGTCGATGCCGGTGCCGTCCTCCTTCAACCGGTAGAACGACGTCACGAACATCGCCACGAGCGAGCCGATGTACAGCACCACCAGCCACAGCGCCGGCGCCGTCAGCAAGCTGGCCAGGCGCGCCTTGGGGCGCGCCGAGAAGAACCGCGACACACGGCGCTTGATCGATGAGTTGCCGGTGACGAGGCCGGCCGAGGCCGGCCCCGTCACGAGCTGCGGTCCCACGGGTGGGATCAGCCCTTGATCTCGGTCCAGGCCTTGATCCATTCCGAGAAGGGCACGCAGTTGTCGCCCGAGCCATCGAGGCACTTCTCGCGTGGCGTCGCCCAGAACTTGATCGCCTTGGCAAAGTCTGCGTCCGTTGCCTTGTACACGTCGCAGTGTGTGGCGTCGTCGGTGATCAGCGCGCAGGCCTTGGGATTGGCCGGGGCCTCACCGAAGTAGTACGCCACCTGCGCCTGTACCTCGGGACTGGTGACGTACTCCATCCACAGGTACATGCAGTTCGGGTGCTTGGCCTTCGCCGACACCATCCACGTATCGCTCCAGCCCGTCGAGCCTTCCTTCGGCAGCACGGTGGCCAGCGGCGCACCATTGGCGATGGCCAGGTTGGCAATCACCTGCCAGGTCGTGCCGAGCGCAATGCTGCCCTGCTCGAACGCACTCTGGGAGACGGCGTAGTTGCTCCAGTACTCCCCGACCACGCTGCGCTGGTCCTTCAGCAGCGCCACGGCGGCGTCGAACTGCTTCTGCGTCAGCGAGTACGGATCCTTGATCCCGAGGTCGGGCTGTGCCGAGGCGAGGTAGTTGGCCGCGTCGGCGATGGAGATGGGCGCGTCGTACGCAGTGATCTTGCCCTTGTACGGCGAGCTTTTGTCGAAGACCACGCTCCAAGAATCTGGCGGCGTGGTGACGACGTCGGTGCGGTACATCAGGTAGTTGGCGCCCCAACCGTGCGGGATGCCGTAGCTCTTGCCACCGCTGGAGTTGTAGTCGGTGTCCTTGAGGAACGACGACAGATCGGCGTAGTTCTTGATCAGCGCAGTGTTGACCGGCGCCACAAGACCTGCATCGATGAGCCGCACGCTTGCGTCGCCGGACGCCGAAACGCCGTCGTAATCACCGGATTGCATGAGCTGGAACATCTCGTCGGAGGTGTTGCCGATCTTCACGTCGACGTTGCAGCCGCTGTCCTTTTCGAACGTGGTCACCCAGTCGTAGGCCGGGTCGGTGCTGCCGTCCTCGGCGTAGCCGGCCCAGGCGACGAGCTGGAGCGATCCTTCGCCCTTGCCGATCTCCTTGAGTGCGTCGCCCCCGCCCTTTTTGGCGTCGCTGCCGCAACTGGCCGCGGCGAGCACGGCGACCGCAAGCCCGATGGCCGCTGCTGCGCGTCGATTGATCGTTCGTCTCGTCATGCTGATGTCTCCCTTTGGCTGATGAACTGCTGGTCTGCTGCGACGGTTGAGGCCGCATGTCGCGGCCACGCCAGAGAGATGGCTTCCTCCATGGCGACGCCCCTGAGCCCGTCACTCGGGATGCTGGCGATCAGAGCGGTGCCGTCAGTCAGGCGCACGCTGAGTCGGCTCTCGGCACCGAGGTACTGCACGTCCGTGACGGTTCCGTCGACGACGACGTCATCGCCCGACGCCGGCCTCGCGGCCGACATGATCCGGATCCGCTCTGGGCGAAGACTGTGGACTGCGCCGACGCCGAGCAGGCGCTGAGACAGCTCGGCGGACAGCGTGTTCGAGGTGCCCACGAATCCCGCCACGAATGCGGTCGTCGGACGTTCGTAGATCTCTTGCGGTGTGCCGACCTGTTCGATCCGACCGTGGTTGAAAACCGCCACTCGGCTGCTCATGCTCAGCGCCTCGCCCTGGTCGTGGGTGACGAAAACAAAGGTGATCCCCACCTCGTGCTGGATCGCCTTGAGCTCGCCCTGCATCTCCTCGCGCAACTTGAGGTCCAATGCACCGAGCGGCTCGTCGAGCAGCAGCACCTTGGGGCGGTTGACCAGCGCGCGCGCGAGCGCAACGCGCTGGCGCTGACCGCCGGACATCTCCGTTGGCTTGCGACTCCCGAAGCCGGACAACCGCACCGACTCCAGCATCTCACCGGCCCGTCGGCGGCGTGCGGCCTTGTCGACGCCCTTCACCTTCAGGCCGTACTCGACGTTCTTCTGCACCGACAGATGGGGAAACAGGGCGTAGTCCTGGAACACGGTGTTCACGTCGCGGTCGTATGGAGCGAGCCGGGTCACGTCGTTGCCCTGCAGCAGCACCGCCCCGGCGGTCGGCAGTTCGAAGCCGGCGATCATCCGCAGCACCGTCGTCTTGCCCGACCCCGATGGGCCGAGCAGCGAGAAGAACTCGCCCTCGCCGATCTCCAGGTCGACGTCGTCCACGGCCACGACGTCACCGAAGGTCTTGCGCAGGCGCACGAGTTGGATCGCG
>JAYTSB010000639.1:0-4124 GCA_043745825.1 Actinomycetota bacterium
ACACACCGGATCGCACGCCGATCTGGCCCACCGGGGGAGGACGAAGGGCACACGCCTTGAGGCCGAGCCCGATCGGGGTCAGGACGAAACGACGAGCCGGGGGATGGTCCGCAGCTCGGTGGACGGCGCAAGCCGGCCACTGCGCCATGCCGGAGCCGAGGGCCGCAAGGCCGGAGGCAAGGGCGTGACGGTGTGGGCAGGAGTCGAGGGCCGCAAGGCCGGAGACGAGCGTCCGCACGGCCAGCCGGGAACGAAGCCGCAAGGCCGAGGGAACGGGGACGCCGAGGGTGGAGGCCGCAAGGCCGAAGCCACGAGCACCGCCGAAGACGGAACCGGGCAACCGGGGAGGTCGGAGGCATTCGGGGAACGCCGAGCCGGCTTGCCGGGGAGGCAGAACCGAAAACGGGCTCACCCGCCGAAGCTTGCTCCGACGGGTGAGAAGTTGAACGAGCCAAAGGGTAACACCGGACGATCGATCAGCGGTGGATCATCCCACGAAAGCCGCCCTCGGTGGCGCGCCGTCCCCACCGACGGCTGCGCAGCCGAGGGCGGTTGCCGTTTCCGGATCCGTCGCAGCCAGCCGTGATCAGACGGCGAGCTCGTTCCAGTCCTTGTAACGGTCGACGCGACCGTTGGCGGCGTCGATGTAGACCTCGGCGATGGCCGTGGTCAGCGGCCCGGGCGCGGGCACCTCACGATCGTCCACCGACTTCACCGCGCTGATCTCCGCCGCGGTGCCGCACACGAAGATCTCCTCCGCGATGTACAGGTCGCTGCGCGCCAGGTTGTCGACGCGGATGTCCATGCCGAGATCGCGCGCGATCGTCATCACGCTCGACTGGGTGATGCCTTCCAATGCTCCCGCCGACAGCGGCGGGGTGATGATGATGCCGTTGCGCACCGCGAAGATGTTCTCGCCGGTGCACTCGGCCACCAGGCCGTTCGGGGCGAGCATGATGGCCTCGTCGTAACCCGCCTTCAACGCCTCCACCTTGGCGAGCGAGGAGTTGACGTAGTTGCCAACGGTCTTGGCCGCCGGCGGCATCGTGTTGTGGTCGTGACGGGTCCAGCTGCTGACCTTCATGCGCACGGCGTCGTGGCCGAGGAACGGCGCCCACGGCCAACACGCAATGGCGACATCCGTCTTGCACGGCAGCGTGTTCAGGCCCATCTCCCCGTAGCCGTAGTAGGCGAGCGGACGGATGTAGCAGGCATCGAGACCGGTGGACGCAACGGTGGCCTTCGTGGCCGAGATCAGCTCGTCCACGGTGTACGGGATGTCCATGCCCATGATGTGAGCGCTGTGGAACAGACGCTTGATGTGGTCGGTGAGGCGGAAGACAGCCGGACCGTCTGGGGTGGCGTAGGCGCGAATGCCCTCGAACACACCGGTGCCGTAATGCAGGGTGTGGGTCAGCACGTGCACCTGGGCCTTGTCCCAATCGACGAGCTCGCCGTTCATCCAGATTTTCGGTGTGGCTTGGATCGGCATGATGCCCCCGTGGATCGCAACGGCCCTGTGCCGTCAAGTGGATGTTGTGCCTGGAAACAGTACTCAGCCGGCGAGGCGAGCGGCGATGGCATCGCCGATCTGGGTGGTGCTGCCACTGCCCGGTTCGGCCAAACCGTCGGCGATCGCAGCAGTGCAGGCGACCCGCACGCGGTCGGCCGCTGTGCTCTCGCCCAGGAAGTCGAGCATCAATGCTGCACTGAGGATCGCGGCGATGGGGTTGGCCAGGCCCGTGCCGGCGATGTCCGGGGCCGAGCCGTGAGTGGGCTCGAACATCGACGGGCCGGTGCGGGCCGGGTTCAGGTTGGCCGACGACGCCAGGCCGATGCCACCACTGACGGCGCCACCGAGGTCGGTGAGGATGTCGCCGAACAGGTTGTCGGTGACGATGACGTCATAGCGGTGAGGATCCTGCACGAAGTAGATGCACGCGGCATCGACGTGGTTGTAGGCGGTGCCAACCAACGGGTACTCCGCGGCGACGATGTCGAACGTGCGCTGCCAGAGATCGCCCGCAAAGGTGAGCACGTTGGTCTTGTGCACGAGGGTGACGTGCCGGCGCGGTCGCGAGCTGGCCAGCTCGAACGCGTAGCGGATGCAGCGTTCCACGCCCATCCGAGTGTTGACACTGCCCTGGGTGGCCACCTCGTTGGGGGTGCCCCTGCGCAGCACACCACCCTCGCCGACGTACGGACCCTCGGTGTTCTCGCGGATGACCACGAACTCGTGTGGCACCGTGCCGCCTGGAGCGGTGCCCACGAACGGACGCTGGTTGATGTAGAGATCGAGCTCGAAGCGCATCTTCAGCAGGAGGCCGCGCTCGATCACGCCGGGGGGCACCCCTGGTGTGCCGACCGCACCGAGCAGGATTGCATCGAACCCGCGGAGCTCGTCCAGGGTGGCGTCCGAGAGGACCTCGCCGTCGCGCAGGTAACGACCGCCACCGAGGTCGAAGTCGGTGGTCTCGAGCGCGACATCGGCGGCGCGGATCACCTTCAACGCCTCGGCTGTGACCTCCGGGCCGATTCCATCCCCACCAATGATTGCGATCCGATGCGTCATAGGGCCAGCATCGTAACGGCCGGGGCCAACATCAGAACGGCCGGAGACGGGTTCCGAGCATGGCCCACCCTGTTGCCCACGGCGGCATCGGGAACGGGCTGGGCTAGCCTTCCGGCAATGGCCATCCACCAGTTCTCCCGAGCGGCCTTCGACCGCATGCAGGCAGAGTTCTACGACCTGAGCACCCGGTGGCGCTTCGCCGTGGCCGAGAAGATCGAGCGCGCCCGGGTGCTCGGCGACCGGAAGGAGACCGGCGACTACCACGCCGCCAAGGACGAGCAGGGTCACATGGAGGGCCGCATTCGCCAGCTCGAGTACCTGCTGGAGAACGGCGAGGTCGTCGAACCCGGCCCGACCGGCGAGGTCACGGTGGGTCACCGCATCACGATCCTCTACGAGGGTGATGACGAATCCGACGCGGAGACGTACATCATTGGCCACGTCGAAGAGAAGCTGGAGGGCTACGACATCGTCAGCCCCGGCTCACCGATGGGCGCCGCACTGCTCGGCGCCGCCGTCGGCGAGTGGGTGAGCTACCAGGCGCCGAACGGCGACCTCAAGGTCAAGGTCCTCTCCACGGGCCCCGCATAGATGACACGCGACGGCGACGTCTCCGAGCCACGACTTCCACCCGGCCGCGAGCTTGAGCTGCCCGGGCGGGGCACCACGTTCATCCGCGAGCTCGACGGCCCCACGCCTGACGCGCCCACACTGCTCCTGCTGCACGGTTGGACGGCGAGCGCCGACATCAACTGGTGCTCGAGCTACTTCCCGCTCGCCGCGCAGTTTCGCGTCGTCGCCCTCGACCACCGGGGCCACGGCGGCGGAATCCGCAGCCGCCGCCGATTTCACCTCGCCGATTGTGCCGACGATGCCGCTGCGATGGCCGACGCGCTCGGCATCGAGCAGTACATTCCGGTCGGCTACAGCATGGGCGGCCCCATCGCCCAGCTGTTGACCAAGCAGCACCCGGATCGTGTCAGGGGGCTGGTGTTGTGCGCCACGGCGGCAAAGTTCTCGTCGACGCGGGAGGAGCGCCTCTCGTTCATGGGCATCACCGGCCTCGCTGCGCTGGCCCGCTACACACCGACCCAGGCCCGCCAGTGGCTCACCGAGCAGATGTACCTGAAGGGCAAAGAGGGCGTCTGGGAACCGTGGGCGATCGATCAGGTGTCCCGCCACGAGTGGCGAACCGTGCTGGAGGCCGGACGATCGATCGGCAACTTCACGTCACTGGCCTGGATCGGCGACCTGAACGTGCCCACGTCCGTTGTCATCACGATGCGCGACCACGTGGTTCCCCTGCGCCGTCAGCTCCGGCTGTTCGAGGCCATCCCCGACGCCGAGGCGTTCCGGGTCGACGGCGACCACGATGCATGCATCGCCAACGCTGACCGGTTCGTGCCCACACTCATCCGCGCCGCTCAGTCCGTGGTGGAGCGCAGCGATTCGGCGGCGCGCCACGTCCCGGCGGCGCGTCTCGACGCGGGCATCAACGCATGAGCCCCAGCCGCCCCCGTGCTCGCAACGTGTGGCTCACCCTCGGCGGGGT
>JAYTSB010000640.1:0-4644 GCA_043745825.1 Actinomycetota bacterium
TCATGGTGACCTCCATGAACCAGCGTACGCGCAACCGTCTGACAACGCAACCATCTGACAACCGCACGTTCGAGGCGGGAGGGCGGCGGCGCGACAGCATGGATCGAACGGTCTGCGCAGTTGTGTGCTGTCACCGCACGTTCGAGGCGGGAGGGCGGCGGCGCGACAGCATGGATCGAACGGTTTGGGCAGTTGGGTGCTGTCACCGCGCGTTGAGGTGGGGCGCACTGGGTGGGTCGGCCGCGGCGGGAGGCTGGGTCAGACGTCCAGCCAGGCGTCGGTTCGGGTGTCGCGGCGGGCGGTGAACCAGCGCCGACAGCCGGATTCGTGGAACCAGCGCTCGAGGGTGGGACCATCGATGTTGTCCTGCATCCAGGCGTAGTCGACGTTGCGGTCGTCCGCCTCGGTGATGGCCTCCGGCGTGACAGGGAAGACGCTGCCGTAGCGAAACTCTTCGAAGCCCCGGCTGCCGCAGTTCGGACATTCGACCCACAACATCAGTTGGTCCCCTTCATCGTGTACCCGCCGAGCTGGGATCGGCCATCGCAACCTCGCGCTCGAAACGGTGGAGCGAGAACGGTTTGATCAGGTCCGGCACGGCGTCGGTGGCGATCAACTCGGCCAGTTGCGATCCTGCGGCGGGGATCGCCTTGAAGCCCCACGTGCCCCATCCGGTGGAGAGCAGGAACCCGGGCGTGTTCGTGAAGCCCATGATCGGCGAGAAGTCGGTGGAGATGTCGCAGATGCCGGCCCACGTGCGCAGGATGCGCAGCTTGGCGAGGAAGGGGAACATGATGGTGGCCTTGGCCGACACGCTCTGCAGGTAGGCGAAGCTCGTGGCCTGCTGATAGCTCGCCTGCCGGTCGTACTCGGCGCCCAGCAGCATCTGCCCGCGCGCCGTTTGAGAGATGTAGAACACGAGATCGTTGCTCGACACGATCGGCGCGAACTCCTGCGCGTAGGCGTTGGTGACGAAGGCCTGCAACGTGTGGGTTCGAATCGGCAGGCGGACATCGGCCCAGCGCGAGACCGTGCTCACATTGCCACCGACAGCCGACAGCACGACACCGGCGGAGATCGGTCCCCGAGCTGTCTGCACGCCGGTCACTCGGTTGCCGTCTTTCAGCAGTCCCGTGACCTTGGTGTTCTGGAAGATGTGCGCACCGGCACGCAGTGCGCCCTGGGCGTAGGCCCACACCACGCGGTCGTGGCGAGCGGTGGCACCGCCGTGGTGGTAGCTCGCACCGGCGACGGGGTAGCGGCCTCCGCCGGTGAGGTCGATCTGGGGCACCATCCGCTTGATCTCGTCCGGACCGATGTAGTCGCTCGGAGCGCCGCAGGCCGTGTTCATCAGCGCCCGGGTCTGCTCGGTTCGAGCCGCCCCGGTGCTGTGCGCCATCCAGATCTGGCCCTTCGTCTTGTGCATGATCCAGCAGCCGGTCTCCTGCTCCAGTGTCTCGTACATCTCCAGGCTCTTCTTGTAGAAGGCCACCGACTCGGGGATGCCGTAATTGGCGCGGATGATGGTGGTGTTGCGGCCGGAGTTGCCCGAGCCGATGTAGCTGGCATCGAGGACGCACACGTTGGTGATGCCGTGACGGGTTGCGAGGTAGTACGCCGTGGCGAGGCCGTGGCCCCCGCCGCCGATGATGACCACGTCGTAGGTCGGGTTCGGTTCGGTCTGGTGCTGCCAGGGCAGGTCCAGGAGGGTCTCGACGAACTCGTTCACAGCAGGTCTCCCACTCGTTCGACCAGTTCGTGGTGCGCTGCCGTGGCAACGAGCAACAGCGCGGAGCCGTCGGCGTGCAGCACCAGCTTCGCTGGCACGCCGGCGATCTGACCCTGAGCGAGCGTCGGGCGAGCGAGCGGCAACTGCCATTCGATGTGTCGCTCGGCGAGCACGGCCACTCCGTTGGCGGTGAGTCGGGCACCAACGAAGCCGTGCTCGGGCGTGACGATGGCGTGCGGGTCCGACAGCGTCGGCTCGGCGCCGCCGATCACGAACGCGTCGTCCGGGGAGATGCGCACGGAGGTTGCGCCGGCAGGCCACACTGCGGCATCCATGGCCGCAGGCGTGGCGATGATACGCCAACCGGCCAGTGGTTCACAGGCGAGCACGGGCACCCTCCTTGTCGTAGAACGGGGTCGGTGACACACGTGCCTCGCGACCGTCGATCTCCACGACGTCGGCGTGCGGCAGCCGCTTCTGCCAACCGAGCAGCACGGCATGCCCGAACAGCGGCGAGTCCCAACTGGACGTGACATGGCCCACGACCGTGCTGCCTTCTGGGCCGTTCACGCGGATCACGCTGCCCTCCAGCGGTGCAGGGCCGTCCATCGTGAATCCGAACAGGCGCCGCTCGTCGGGCAGGTCCGCGGTGCGGATGAGTGCATCCCGACCGACGAAGGCCGGCTTGTCCAGCTTCACCGCCCACTCCATGTTGATCCGCCGTGGCGAGCTGTCGAGCTCGGTGTCCTGACCGACGATCACGTGGCCCTTCTCCAGCCGCAGGCCGAACAACGCCTGCAGGCCGTGGGGCTTGATGCCGAGGCTGCGGCCCTCGTGCATCAGCGCCTGCCACAGCTCGCGCGAGCGGTGGATCTGGTGGTGCAGCTCGAAGCTGGACTCACCCGTGAATGACAGCCGCATGACGTGGCAGGGGATGCCCGCGACCTCGAGGTGGCGATGCTGCAAGAACTTCGGGATCGCATCGTCGGCCACACCGAGGCGTTGCAGCAGTTGGCCGGCGAGCGGCCCGGTGACATTGATTGCGCCGTGCGAAACCGTGCGGTCGAGCACGTGCACCTTCAGCCCCCACGTCTCGATCCAGTCGCGCACCCACATCTCGGCAACGGACGCGCCGCCGGAGGTGAAGGTGAGGAGGAATCGGGTCTCGCCCTCGCGGCAGATCATGCCGTCGTCGAGGACGTGACCGCGCTCGCTCAGGTTGATGACGTATCGCGAGCGGCCGACTTTGATGTCGTGCACATGGTTCGGGTACAACCGCTCCAACGCCTCCACGGCGTCGGGACCGCTGATCATCAGCTTGCCGAGCGTGCTGACGTCGCCCAGCGACACGCCCTCGCGCACCGCCCAGTACTCGGCCACCGGATCGCCGTAGTTCCAGGGTCGGAACCAGCCTCCGAACTTGTCGAGGTGTGCGCCGAGCGCGAGGTGCTCGTCGTGCAGTGGCGTTCGCCGGAAGGTGTCGATGTGGTAGCCGGCAGCGGCCTCACCCAGCGTCAGCTGGCGCGCGGCGGGCCGACCCGTGAACGGCAGTGGTCGCTCGCCCTTGCGCGCCGCGACGTAGGCCTGGAGGTGCGGGCCACACACGCCGCCCTGGCACGTGCCGGTACCGGTGAGGCTGGCGCGCTTGACCAGTTCCAGCTCCTGGAATCCCTTGGCCCACACGCTGTCGAGGTCCTCAACCGTCACCTTCGAGCACGGGCAGATGACGCCCTCGGTGGGTGCCAGCGGCAGGTCGTGCAACTCGGCGGCGCGACCGACGATGGTGATCGGCACGTTGGGCGCCATGCGAGCCAGGAGATCGCGCGGCGCGCTGCCCGCTGCGACGATGACGGTGTCGCACTCATGGCGGGCGCCGTCGGCCAGCACCACGGCACTGACCCGTCCATCGCCCTCGAAGCGGGTGACGTTGGCGCCCACCGTGACAGCGGTGCCCAGATCGATGCCCGCCGCGGCGATGACCTCCGCGGCGCGCTCGGTGTAGATGCCGGGCAGCATGTTGCCCGGGCACACAGGATGCAGCTCCGCTGCGCCGGTGGCGAGCACGAGGTGATGGGCGTGAACGTGATCGATGCCCGGCCCTCCCGGTCCGTTGCGTGTGCGCACGATCAGCGTGGGCCCGGCGAACACGCCGATCACCTCGTCGCCGGTGTTCGCATCGAACACGGTGACGTCGTGACCCTCGGCGCGCTGAGCGGCCGCAGCCGCCGTACCGCTGCCTCCGCCGCCCACGACGGCCACATCGACGCTGCGGTGGCGGACGGTGACCGACGCCGCAGAATCCGGGCCGAGCATCGTGGGATGTGAGCCGTCGGGATGGCGATTCACCACGGCACCCGGCGCGGCCGGGGTCTGACACGTGCGCATCCAGCTCGTGCCGTCGATGGTGGCGACGCAGTTGCCGCAATCACCGGCCAGGCACAGTGTGCCGCCTCGCGCCGGATGCTGGCCGTTGCGGATCGCGGCGAGCGCCACGGTGTCGCCCTCGGCGTATTCGATGGGTTGGCCGTCGTAGACGAGTCGCATAACGGGCCCACTTTACGTCAGCGGGGCCGGCGGCGCTGCATGATTCACGGTGCGTTCGTTACGTCAATTTCCGACGGGCCGACCATGAAACCGACCGCGTGGATCGACCCGTCCCGGTCGATTTGCGCGGTCGGTCGGCTGATGCCGGCTGACTGATGGATGTCAGGCTCGCATTCGCGAGCCGGCCGGGTCGAGAATCGGCTCCAGCTGCAGCCGCGCCGGGCGGCGCCTGCCGATGATCTCGATCTCGAATGCGCCGGCATCGGTGCCGGATGCTGCCGACTCGGCGAGCTCGGTAGGGATGTAGCCGAGAGCGATCGACGCCTTGCTGTAGTGGGCGTAGCCGCCGGACGTGATCCAGCCGACGACTG
>JAYTSB010000641.1:0-1919 GCA_043745825.1 Actinomycetota bacterium
TCGCACAGCGCGAGGTTAACGGGCCTCAGCGAATTGTGATGGTCAGAGCGCCGCGGCTGTAGGCCAGGCGGACGATGTCCTCGACGTGGTCGTCGATGCGATGCGTCTTCCATTCGCGATACAGGTTGCGGACCTGGTTACCGAGCTCCGCGTTGTCGCCCTCGGCTTTGTCGATGCAGCGGATCAACCGATCGCGAAGCGGGGCGACGATGTCGTTGGTGACGGCATCGAGCGCAGGGCGGATGATGGCCGGATTCGATCCGTTCTCCCCGCCCTGAGCTCCGGCAGTTGCAGCAGCAACGAGCTCGGCCTCCACGGCCGTGGCGTAACGGCTGGA
Source organism: Actinomycetota bacterium (assembly GCA_043745825.1). Taxonomy (GTDB): domain Bacteria; phylum Actinomycetota; class Acidimicrobiia; order Acidimicrobiales; family Ilumatobacteraceae; genus WLMZ01. Next base: position 338 of record JAYTSB010000641.1, read on the forward strand.
CTGGTCCGACTCCCATGGCAGGAGCGCGTCGAGGTTTCGCACCGGCTCCTTGCGGCGAAGCGTGTCGAGCAGATCGTTCTGCTCGTCAGCGAGGACGCGCTTGAGCTTGCGGGCCACGGACACGATCAGCGGAACAATCGCAGCCTCTTCTGGGTCGACGGCACCCTCGGCCTGCAACTCACCCTCGGTCTCGCCCCTGGCTTCAACCGCTGGCTCCGTTGCCTCAACGGGGCCGGCGTCCGCGACAGCCTCGGCATCGGCGACGTTCTCGTTCGCGCGGGCCACCACGCTTTCTGCACGAGCGGCGCGCAGCTTGGCGAACAGGTCGCCCACGGTGGCAGTGCCGGCTCCGGTGGTAGGCCCGGGTTCCGGCTCAGTCCGCGGCGGGGTGCCGAACAGCGGCACGACCTCGGCAACCGTCTCGGGTTCGGACTCGTGATCGGACTCGTGTCCGGGCTCGGCGGCGACGACGCCTGCCAGTTCGGGCTCAGTCGCCGCGCGACCTGCATCTTCCACGTCGTACATCGGCGACGTGGCCTCATCATCCGAAACCGCATCATCCGAAACCGCATCCTCGACAACTGCGTCCTCGACAACAGCGTCCTCGACAACAGCGTCCTCGTCGACCGGCGGCTCGACCACGTGGTCGTCGGCCAGCACAGCATCGGCAGCGAGCACGGCATTGATGGCAAGTGTCTCGTCGCTAATGGGCTCGAGATCCCCGTCGGAGTGGGCCGGATCCTCCACCAGGTACCGATCAGCGATCGCCGCCGCCCCGGGGAACGGTGGCTGCGCACCGGAAGGCACCATGATCGGCACGGGGCCGGTGGTGGGCTGCAAGTTGACATATTCGTTCGGCTCTCCCAACGGGGTGAGCTCTGCCATGACCTCGACAGCCGCCACACGTGATCGTTCGAACGCCTGCAACAACCGATCGCGACCGTGGATCAACTGCTCGATCTGATGGCGGGCCAACTCACGACGGCGGGCCAGTTCGCTGAGCACCCGCTCGCGATAGGCGCGGGCCTCGTTGACCATGTCGCGACCCTGCTGCTTGGCCATCTGCAGCTCGGCCTCGGAATCCGCGGCGGCGTCCTGCCGGCGACGCGCTGCTTCGATCTCGGCTTCTTCGCGCAGGCGTTGCGCCTCGTCGGTGGCTTCGCGCAGCAACCGGGCCGAGCTCTCCTCGGCACGCTGGCGAATCTGCGCTGATGCTTCACGGGCGGTCTGCAGGAGGCGCGCCGCTTCCTCACCCAGCAGTCGGGTTGCGGTGTCCTCGTCGATGATGGCGCTCGGCGCCGCCTTCGACTGCTGCAGGGCGCGCAGCTCGCGCTCCAGGGCGCGCTCTCGCTCTTGCAGGCGGGCCTGCTCGGCGGCCACCATGCGCAGGAAGTCACGCACCTCGGCTTGGTCATAGCCACGGCGTGACACCGGGAACTGGGCCGCCGACACCGACGCCGGTGACGCCGGGTCCGGACGCGTGAAGGAGATGGCCATCTCGCGAGCGTAGATCCGTGCCGCCGGCAAGTGGTGGCAATCAACGCCGGGGTCAGCTGACGGGCTGGTAGTCCTTGCCGGGCGT
>JAYTSB010000642.1:0-13111 GCA_043745825.1 Actinomycetota bacterium
CTGTTCTACCCAACCGCGATCGGCAGCGAGCCGCCGGATCCGGAGTGGGATTCCAGCGGCCACTGGCAGCGCGTCATGCAGGGCCACGCCGGGGCCAACCTGATGCCGCTTGTGGCGGCGAACCGCGTCGGCCGTGAGATCGGTCGCACGGTCGGTCGCGATGTCTCACGCGAGATCACGTTCTACGGCAGCTCGTTCATCGCCGATGCCACGGGTGCCAAGGTGGCCGAGGCCGGGCGCGACGAGGAAGCGGTGCTGACCGCGATGTTCGACCTTGTTGCGCTGCAACAGATGCGTCACTCGTGGGGCCTGTTCCGGGACCGCCGCCCCGATCTGTACGGTCCGCTGCTCACGCTCGACGGTTCACTGACGCGATGACGCTGCGGATGCCTGCCGAATTCGGTCCGCACGAGCGCACCGTGATGTGCTGGCCGGCCCGGGCATCGCTGTACGGCGAGCTCATGCCCCAGGCCGAGGACGCCCACGCCCAGGTGGCCCGGGCGATCGCTCAGTACGAGCCGGTGTCGATGATCGTCAACCCCAGTCAGGCAGTGGCGCGAGCCGCCGAACTGTGCGGTGGTCGCGTCGAGATCGTGGAAATGCCCATCGACGATTCGTGGTTCCGCGACAGCGGTCCGATCTACGTCACCGACGGCGACGATCGCGTCGCCACGGACTGGACGTTCAACGGCTGGGGCACCAAGTACGCCCCGTGGGACCAGGACGACCAGGCCACCCGACGCTGGGCGCAGCACGCGGGCCATGCCACGAAGCGGGTTCCGATGGTGCTGGAGGGTGGCTCGCTCACCGTCGACGGCGAAGGCACGTTGATCACCACGATCCAGTGCCAGATGCACCCGAACCGCAACCCGGACCTGACCAAGTTGGACATCGAGGAGCGCCTCGGCGACGAGCTCGGCGTCAGCACCGTGATCTGGCTCCCGTACGGTCTGGCCGACGACGACGACACCGACGGTCACGTCGACAACATCGCGGTGTATGCCCGGCCGGGCACGGTGGTGCTCCAGGGCTGCGACGATCCGAACGAGCCCGATCACCTGCGGATGAACGTGAACGCGCGCTGGGCGCGCGGCTCGGCCGATGCCGCCGGACGCTTGCTGGAGGTGATCGAGATCCCCGTGCTGCCGTTCGTCGAGATCGGTGGCGTGCGTCGTCCCGTGCCATACGGCAACTTCTACGTCGGCAACGGTTTCGTGCTCGTGCCCACCGCCGGGCACGAGGCCGATACGGACATGCTCGCGATCATCGCCGACCAATTCCCTGGCCGGGAGGTGGTGGGTCTGGCCGTCGGCCCGATCCTCGCCTACGGCGGCGGCGGCATCCACTGCATCACCCAGCAGGTCCCCGCCGTCTGACGGGTCAGGAGGGCGCGAGGTGGCGCATCAGGTGGAGGACAGCGACGTCGGCGTGTTGCGGGCCGATGATCTGGAGGCCGATCGGCAGACCCTTCGGGCTGGTGCCGACGGGGACGGTGCCGGCTGGTGACCGGGTCATGTTGAACGGGTACGTCGCACGCACGAACTGCGCGTCGTTGTCGCCGATTCCGCCGGGGTCGAAAGCCAACGTTGGCGTGAGCAGCAGGTCGCACTGCTCGAACGCGGCCACGAGCTGCAGGTTGAGTCGGTGGCACTCGTCCTGCGCCGCGATCAACTGTTGGGCCGTCACGTGATCGGCCATGCCGATGTAGCCACGCACGACAGGATCCATCAGCTGCTGGTTGCGGATGCCGACTGTGCGCTTCAGGTAGCTGGCCACGAGGGTGATCCACGAGCCAACCGGATCGTTGGCGAACACGTTGGGCAGCTCGACGACCTCCACGCCGTCAGCGGCAAGGCGTTCCACCGCGGCAGCGCACGCGGCGACGATGTTGGGGTCGACATCTGCGTACCCGAGCGTGGGACTCCAACCGATCCGGCGGGGCATCGGCTGAGCGGCAACGCACGTGGTCCACGGCATCGGCGGGGTGGGCAGCGAACGCAGGTCCGTCGGCTCGGCACCGACCACCACGTCGAGCACTGCGAGCAGATCGTCCACGCTGCGCGTGAGCACGCCTCGGGTGGTGAGCTCGTGCCAGTCCACCGGCTGCGGACCGCCGTCGGGGATCCGCCCGAGGGAGGGCTTGAACCCAGGCAGGCCGCACGCCGAGGCAGGGATCCGGATCGAGCCGCCGCCGTCGGACGCCGTGGCGAGCGGCACCATCCCGGTGGCCACGGCGACCGCGGAGCCGCCGGACGAGCCGCCCGACGTGCGGGCGCGGTCGAAGGGGTTTCTCGTGGTGCCGAACGCAGGGTTGTCCGTCGTGCCCTTGGCGGCAAGCTCCGGCGTGTTCGTCTTGCCGACGATGATGCATCCGGCCGCGCGCAGCCGACGCACGAGCACCGAATCCGTGGTTGCCACGGGCTCTTTGGCCCACAGCTGTGATCCGAACGTGGTGCGGTAACCAATGGCATCCTCGGTGTCTTTGACGGCAAGGGGCACCCCCGCCAGTGGACCCACCGGACCATCGTGCATCACCCGCCGGTCGAGCTCCTCGGCCTCGGCCAGGGCGCGGTCCACGTCGACGGCGACGAACGCGTTGAACGTGGTGTTGTGCTCCTGGATGTTGGCGAGGGTCTCGGTGACCACGCTGCGCGCCGTGCGCCTGCCGGTGCGCACCTGCTCGGCGAGGCTGATCAGGGTTGGGGCGATCGTCATCCGCTCATCATGACGCGGATTGGCGGCGCACGCCGGCGCGGCGTCAGTCGACCGAACCGATGGACCGCACCGAACGCATCGGTGGGCGCTCGTCGAGGTTGAGTGTTTCGGCAGCGCCGTTCGGGCGCAGCAGGGCGAGCTGATCGTGTGCGAAGAACTTGTCCGCGCCGACGCGTGCGAGCAGGGTGGCCAAGACCTCGGCCGCTTGGACGCCGAGCTTCTCGAGGGGTTGGTGCCTGTGCACGCGCTCGCCGACATCGACCTGGGCGATGGCCCCGACCCCGAAGCGCTCGGCAACATCGACCAGCATCGCGATCTCCACGCCCCAGCCCTGCACGAACGGGATCTGTTCCATCACCGTGCGCCGGCCGGCGAACTCGCCGCCGAGCGGCTGGTGCAGACCGGTCAGCTCGGGCATGAACAGGCTGAGCAGGGGACGGGCCACGAGTTCGGTGGTGCGTCCACCGCCGCCGTTGTCGGTGGGACGGTGGTAGCTGGCCTTCACGAGGGACACGTCGTCGGCGGTCAACAGTGGCATCAGCAGGCCGGCCACCCAGCTCGGCGCGGCCGAGGTGACGTCGCCGTCGCACCAGACGATGAAGTCGCCGGTGCTGGCCGCGAGTGTGGCCCAGAGCGCATTGCCCTTGCCCCGCCCGGGTCCGTAGACGTCGTTGACCGTGTTGATGGACACCACGGTGGCGCCATTGGCGACGGCAATGGCTGCAGTGGCATCCGTGGAGTTGTCGTCGAGCACGATGAGCTCATCGACCAGGCCGGTGGCGTCGACCAGTTGGCTGCGCACCATGCGCACGAGTTCCCCAACGGTCGCCGCTTCGTTCCTGCAGGGAATGCACACGCTCACGGTGCGACCCCGCTTGGCGGCCACTGCATCCTCGATGGAGTACGACGACGCGTCGAACGTGCGGACGGCGCTCACCTGGCTGAGGGTAGATGCACTCATGCCCAATAACCTCCCGGAGCGTGGATCTGTTTGCTGTGGTCAATGCCTCGCCCGACTCGTTGAACACCGACTCGATCGTCTCCGGACCGGCCGAGGCCGTTGCCCGGGCGACGGCGATGCTTGCCCAGGGCGCCGACGGGTTGGACCTTGGCGGGCAGGGCAGCACGGACGCTGCTGAGGTCGTCGGCTGGGAGACCGAATGGGCCCGCCTCGTGGACGTCGTGCCGGCGTTGGCCGCGCTGGGAGTTCCCCTCAGCGTCGACACGTGGCGGCCGCAGGTGGCCCGCCGGGCGATCGAGGCGGGCGCCACCGTGTTGAACGCCGCGGACGGCATGCAGAGCGACGAGATGTGGGCGGTGGCCGCCGAGTGCGACGTGCCGATCGTGGTGCCGTTCCTGTCCGGGCCGAACCCACGCGAGATGCAGCACGTGACCGCCGATCCGGTGGACACGATCGTGGAGTTCTTCGACGCCCGCCTCGCCGACGCCGACCGATTCGGCATGCGGCATCGCTGCATCATCGATCCTGGCACCGGCTTCGCCCCCAGCAACTGGGCGTGGGAGGACCGGTACCGCTACCAGAAGATGGTGTACAGCAACCTCGACCAGCTCCGCCGCTGGGACCTGCCCCTGTACATCGCCCTCCCCTGGAAGGACACGCCCCAGCACTGGGAGCTGATGGAGATCGTCCTGCGCCAGCAGCCCGAGTACGGGCGCGTCCACTACCCGGACCAGGTGCGGGCGCTGGAGCGCAAGCTCGGGCTGGGCAGCCCGGTTCTGAATGGGCACGGGAGCGTCGATCAGTAGAGATCGGCCAGGGGGCCGAGCGGCATGATGGCGACGGGTGGGAGAGTGGTGTCCCAGTCCGCTGGGCACAGCTCCGGCGCAACCTCGGACAATGGGGTGAGCACGAAGCGACGTTCCGCGTAGCGCGGGTGGGGGATGGTCAGCTCGGGACTGCCGATGGTTACGTCGTCAAAGAACAACAGGTCGACGTCGAGCGTGCGCGGTCCCCAGTGAACGATGCGCTGGCGAAGCGCGAGGGCCTCGATGCGCTGGCAGCGCCGCAGCATCGCGAACGGGTCGAGTGACGTCTCCACGGCAACGACCATGTTCAGGTACGCGCCCTGGTTGTCCGGACCGCCCACCGGTGCGGTCTCGAAGACCTGCGACTGCGCAATCAGGCTGTTGCCGAGTTCCTCGACCGCCAGCTTGAGGAACGCAACGCGATCGCCGAGGTTGCTGCCGAGGGCGACGATGGCGCGGTGGCTCGTGCGCGCCGGGATCTGCAGGTCGGCGCGGGTGCGGCGGATCCGCACGGCGGTGAACTGGATGTCCTCCGGGATCGGCGGACGCAGCTTGCGCACCACGACCTCGACGGCCTCGACGCGATCGACAGTGAGGGCGTCCTCGGCGATGCGGTGCACGAGGCGCTCGAGCAACTCGTCCTTGGTCTCCCGGGCGATCGCGGCGGCGCGTTCGGCCACGAAGCCATAGTGCGCAGTGTCGGCGAGGTCATCGCTCATCCCGGCGTCACGCAGATCACCTTCGAGGATGATGTCGAGCTCCAACGGCTGCGAGGCCTCCCGTTCGTGGGGCAGCACCCCGACGAGAGTCATCACACGGAGACCGGATATCTCGATCCGGTCCATCTGGGTCTTGGACATTCCGGCAGCTTCCCTTCTGTGTGCCTGGAGGGTGACCACCAGAACATCGCTGCAACCACGGTGCGTTGTTTCGCATTCCCCGCTGCCGTGAACCTATCTGAGAAGGGTCGATGTCTGGCCAACTGTTGTCCCGGAAAGCAGGAACGCCACGTGTCACATCAGACGCGAGAATCGGCCCAGACCTCGCCCCGGAAATTTAGACAAAGTGCTCCTGCAGCGGGGGGAATCCGTTGAAGCCCACCGAGCTGTAGGTGGTGGTGTACGCGCCGGCGGACAAGATGTCCACCATGTCGCCCTCGGCGAGGGCAAGGGGCAGCTCGTACGCACTCTTTTCGTACAGCACGTCGGCGGAATCGCACGTCGGCCCGGCGATCGCGACGGGCCCCGTGAGCGTGCCCTCGCCGTCGTGCGGTGTGCGCAGGCGGTAGCGGATCGCCTCGTCCATGGTCTCGGCCAAGCCGTGGAACTTGCCGCAGTCCAGGTAGACCCAGCGCTCGGTGTCGAGCGGTGAGCGGCGCGACACGAGCACGACCTCGGTGCGCAGTACGCCGGCATCGGCCACCATGTAGCGGCCGGGCTCGACCATCACCTCCATCGTTGCATCGGCTCCGACGCTGTCCGGGAACCACGTGGCCAGCGCGGTGCGCACGGCGTGCCCGTAGGCATCGATGCCCGGGGCGTGCTCGCGGTAGGTGCCGGGAAAGCCGCCACCGAGGTTGAGGAACGTGGGCTTCGCACCACGTCGGCGGGCGCGCTCGATGAGCAGTGCCACGACCTCCAGTGACTCGTGCCATGCGTCAAGATCGCGCTGCTGCGAGCCAACATGAAACGAGACGCCGCACTCGAGCCCGAGTTCGGTGGCCAGTACGAGGAGGTGCTCGACCTCGCTGGGCGCGCAGCCGAACTTGCGCGACAGCGGCCAGTCGGCCCCACCGCAGTCGTGACGCAGCCGCACGCACACGGACGCGCCGGGCACCACGCCAGCAACCACGCCAGACATCACGCCGGCCACCTTGCGCAGCTCTTCCTCGCAATCGACGGTGTACCGGCGCACGCCGCGGTCGGCGGCGTAGCGGATGTCGCGCGTCTTCTTGATCGTGTTGCCGTATGAGATGTCGGCGGCGTCAGCACCAGCGGCGAGACACATGTCGATCTCCGCGGGACTGGCAACGTCGAATGCCGAGCCCAGCGAGTGGAGCCGCTCGAGGATCGGCATGCCCGGGTTGGCCTTCACTGCGTAGTACACGCGTGCTTGGGGGATGGCCTCCACGAGCTGGTGGTAACGCTCGGCCACCATGTCGACGTCGATGACCACGAACGGTGTCGGCGCGTCGGTCGAGCGCAGGAACGCATCGATCTTCGTGGTGGAGGGGAGCAGGTTCACGGGTGCGTTCGGGGTCACGAGTTCGACACCATACGGAACTCGAACCGGGAATGACTACTGCTTGACACACCAGTCAGTGGTGGCTGTTCGGTCAATCAGATGGACTGACTTCGACGACCCAAAATCGAGACACGTCGCAACCGCTCGTCACGCGTCGCGCAGAGCATCGATTCGATCGCCAACCGTGTCGATCGTGTCCGCTTTGGTCAGTGTGCGGGCGCCACGCAGCTTCGCGGCGAGATGAGCGCCGGCCGTCGTGGGCGGATATCTCGGCGGCACATTTTCTTCGCGACACGTCGGCAGGCACTCCACCACGGCGTCATAGTTGCCGTCGAGGAAGAAGGCCAGTGACCGCCGGCGCGTGCCGGGCCGGACGCCGGTACCGTCGCCGGCCACGACGCGATGCACCGTGGACCGCCACCGATCGTTGGTCCACTGAGCGAGCAGATCGCCGAGGTTGACGATGAACGCGCCCGGCTCGGCAAGCACGTCGTGCCATGCGCCGTCGAGATCGAGCAGCTGCAGTCCCGGGACGCGGTCCGCGTGCAGCACCGTGGTGATGCCGTAGTCGGTGTGCGCGCCGAGCCGCTGCTGGCTGTCGGCCAGGGGTGCGTCGGGCGCGAGCCGCTCGTAGTAGTTGACGCGCAGTGTCTCGGTGGAGTGGTCGAGGTGTCCGTGGAAGTGGTCGGCCGGCAACCCGAGTGCCACGGCATACACGTCGACGATGGTGTGGGCAAGCGCGGCCACCGCGGCGAAGTATGCGGTCATCGCCGGTCGCAGGCCCGCAGGGCGCTGCGGCCACAGGTTGGGAGCGAACACATTGTGCGGATCGAGGCGGTGGATCTCATCGTCGGGCACGTCGTCCGGTCCCATCACGAAGCACTCGCGGAGATCCGCCGGGGTGTCGATGCCGACGCTGTAGCTGAGCGCCTCGCTACCGAGCGGCAGGAAGCCGCGGTTGATCGCGTCCGAGGCCGGACCGATGCGCAACTTCTCCTCCAGCGGGAGATGGAAGAACGCGTCGACCTCGGCGAGCACGTGGTCGATGAGCTCAGCGGGTACGCCGTGGCCGACGATCTGGAAGAAACCGCTCTCCCGGCAGGCCGCATCGACGGACGCAGCGATCACAGCGCGCTGGGCCGCCGAACCATGGGCCCATCCGCCGAGGTCGATGACGGGGACGCTCACCGGTTGCGCGTCCTGCGACGCGGATATCGGTGCTGATGCAGTGCGGCATTTGCCTCGGCGCCGAGCAGCGAGACGATCGCGTGCAGGCTCAACCAGCTGAGCAGCGCGATCACCGTGGCGAAGCTGCCGTAGACGGGCGATGCGTTCTTGATCGCCCGCTGCACCACGGTGGCGCCGATGACCTGCAGCACCGAGAATCCGATTCCAGCACCGATCGATCCGGGCAGCAACTGTCGCACGGTGAGCCGTTCTGCGGTCAGCACCCGGAACGCCGCCAGGAGCACGCCGATGTTGATGGCCACGGCGGCGATCACGAGCAGGATGCGATTGAGCCAGGACACCCCGCTGATGCCAACGATGCCCGCCACGATGGCCGAGCCGATCTGCGCCACGCCTACCACCGCAATGGCGAGCAGGGCCCGCCCCCGCGTCTTGGCCAGGCTCGGACGCCGCGCATCGGGGATCTCCCAGATGTCGTTCATGGCGTGCTGCGCTGCGACGAATGCCTTCGTGCCCGCCCACAGCGCCGTGGCCAGGCCGATGATCAGCACGACGGTGTTGCCGTGCAACCTGCTCGGATCGGACTTCAGCTGCTCTCCGATGAACGGGATGTTGGCGAACACCGAATCGGTGATGTCGGCCCGCAGGGTGGAGTCACCCTCCAGCACGAAGCCGAGAATGGTGGTCATCACCACCAGCAACGGGAACACCGAAAGGAACCCGTAGTGGGCGAGGAGCGCAGCGTGGCGTCCGGTCTTGTGGCGGATGAAGCCATCCATCACGCCGATCGCCCAGTTGAACCTCGGGGACTGTTTGCGCAGGCGGAGCACCAGACCCTTCTGCGTCCACGGCGTCCGGGCGAGGGTCGTCGACGCGTCCATCCGGTGCAAGTTAGTCGTGTTGGCTACGACTACGGTGCCCGATCGATGACGATGATTGATCGGATCAGGGGGTCCGAGCATGATCGCCGCGTTCGCGTCGGCGCGGTCGTTCTGCTCATCACGCTCGTGCTCGTGTTGGCGTTCCGCCAGTACCCGTTGCCGTGGGGTGCAGCCATTCGCGGCATCGTGCTCGGCATGCTCACAGCGCTGCTCGCGCTCGGCCTCGCGCTCGTGTACCGGGCCAATCGCGTGCTCAACTTCGCCCAGGCCGATCTGGGTTCGGTACCCACCTCGTTCGCGGTGGGACTCGTGGTGTTCAGCCACTGGCCGTATCCGCTCGGTTTCGTCGTCGGCCTCGTCATCGCCATCGTGCTCGGCGCGCTCGTGGAGCTGATCTTCGTGCGCCGCTTTCGCAACGCGTCACGGCTCGTGCTCACCGTGGCCACCCTGGGTATCACCCAACTGCTGGTGGTGCTCGGCATCCTCGTGCCACGCTGGTGGGGTCGCAACGCAGCGTCGGAGCGCCTCCCGCAGATGTTCGCGTGGAAGTGGGACATCGGGCCGTTCCGTCTGCTCGCCAACGACTTCGTTGCGCTGATCGTTGCGCCGGTGGTCATGGCGCTGGTAGCCCTGTTCCTGAACCGCACCCGCACCGGCATCGCGGTGCGCGCGGCGGCGGAGCGGGGCGAGCGCGCGAACATGCTCGGCATCCCGGTGGCCCGGCTGAGCACCGTCGTGTGGTCGCTGGCCGCAGCGCTGTCGTTCATCGCCCTGTACCTGCGCGGCGGCATCCTCGGCGCACCGATCGGGAGCGCGTTCGACGTCACCAACTTGTTGTTTGCGATGGCGGCTCTCGTCATCGGTCGCCTGCAGAACCTGCTGACGATCGCAGTCGCCGGCATCTGCATCGGCTTCCTCGACTACTGGGTCACATGGCACGCGTCCAGCCCGCTGCTGGTGGTGCCGATGGTGTCCGCTGCGGTGCTGGTGGCCCTGCTGCTCCAGCGGCGCACGGCGAGCCGCCGGGACAACGACGCGACGTCGTCGTGGCGCGGTGCGGAGGAGATCCGCCCGCTCGACGCGGCCACCGCGCGGCTCCCCTTGGTGCGCCTGGCCCGTTGGGGCAGCGCCGTAGTGATCCTTGCCCTTGTCATGGTGCTGCCGCTCGTGTTGCGCGTCGACCGGTTGATCCAGGCCACCGAGGTCGTGGTGTTCTGCGTGATCGGCATCTCCCTGATGATCCTCACGGGGTGGGCCGGGCAGATCTCGCTCGGCCAGATGGGTTTCGTCGCCGTTGGTGGGGCGGCCAGCGCGCTGTGCACGTCGCGCTGGCATGTGGACCTCACGCTCGCGCTCATCATCGGTGCGGCGGCCGGCGCGGTGAGTGCGCTGCTGGTGGGGTTGCCCGCCCTGCGGCTGCAAGGCCTCTACCTGGCCGTCACCACGCTTGCGTTCGGCCTCAGCGTCACGTCGTGGTTGCTCAGCGATCGGTTCTTCGGCTGGGTGCCGATCGGCAAACGCCTCCGGGTGGACCCGCTGTTCGGACGCCTGGACGTGGACACACCCACGCGCTTCTACGCGTACTCGCTCGTGGTGCTCGCCGTGGTGATCCTGCTCGTGCGCGGTATCCGCCGGTCTCGCACCGGACGTGTGATCGTCGCGATGCGCGAGAACGAGCGGGCCGCGCAGAGCTTCTCGGTCGCGCCGGTGCGCGCGAAGCTCACGGCGTTCATGCTCAGCGGCGCCGTTGCAGGGGTTGCCGGCGGGCTGTTCGTGCACATGAACCACGCCTTCAGCCTCTCCCAATACGGCGCCGCCCAGAGCTTCGGGGTGTTCACCTCGGCCATCATCGGCGGCCTCGGCTCCATTCCCGGGGTGATCATCGGAGCCGTGTTCTCTCGCGCCACGTTGCGCCTGCCGTCGCTGGAGTGGCGCCTCCTGTCGTCGTCGTTCGGTGTGCTGTTGATCCTGCTCGCCATGCCGGGTGGTCTCGGCAGCCAGGTGATCAAGCTGCGCGACCTCGTCGCCAAGGCAGCGCGTCGCGGTCGTGCGAGCGCGGCGTCATGATGGCCCGACTGCGGGTGATGTGCGGCGGTGAGTCCGCGTTCCCGTTGATCGTGCTGTTCGGCCTCAATGCGGTGGACGAGCTGGATCGCACGGCGTTCGGCATCCTCCTGCCCAACATCCGCAAGGAGTTCGGTATCGACCTGAAGACGGCGCTTGGTCTGGTGGCGCTGTCCTCCATTGCCGCCCTGGTGCTGCAGGTCCCCATCGCCCAGTACGCCGATCGCTCGCGGCGCGTCCCGCTCGCCATCGCCGGTGCGCTGCTGTGGGGCCTGTTCAGCGGGATGACCGGTCTGGCGATGGGCGTGGTGGTGCTCACGATCGCTCGCTCGGGTTCGTCGATCGGCAAGGCGGTCGTCGATCCCACCCACAACTCATTGCTCGCCGACTACTACCCGATCGAGACGCGGAGCCGCGTCTACAGCGCCCACCGTGCCGCCAACGCCGTCGGGGCATTTGTCGGTCCGCTCAGTGCCGGTCTGCTGGCATACGCGTTCGGCTGGCGGGCGCCATTCTTCGTGTTCGTCGTGCCAACGGTCTTTTTCGCCATCCTCGCGCTCCGGTTGCGTGAGCCCATCCGTGGTCGGTGGGAGCGGGCGGCAACGGGTGCCAGCAAGGAGGTCGTGAACACCGAGGAGATCCCGGCGTCGTTCGCTGAGAGCTGGCGGACGGTGCAGAAGGTGGCCAGCCTGCGCCGGATCTGGTGGTCGCTGCCGTTCTTGGCCGTCGCGTTGGTGGGGTTCGTGACGCTGGCATCGGTGTTGTACGAGCGCGAGTTCAAGCTGGACGAACGTGCCCGTGGTTTCGCGGCTGCGATCGCCGAACCGTTCCAGCTCGTGGGCATCGTTGCTGGTTCGCGCATCATCACCCGCCGGTTCATGCAGAACATGGAGGGCTTGATCCGCTTCCTCGCCAGCATCGCCCTGGTGACATCGATCGCCTTCGTCGCGTTCGCGCTCGCCCCCAACATCGTGGTCGCGGTGGCCATCAACTGCATCATCTCGGCGTCGCTGGCCACGCTCGGGCCGGGCATCCTCGTTGCGTTCTCGCTCGCCATCCCGGCCCGCGCCCGCGCCACCGGATTCAGCGCTGCATCGCTGTGGGTGATCCCCGGTCTGCTCGTGCTGCCGTTCATCGGCTGGGTGGCGGACAAGTGGAACGTGCGCGTGGGCATGCTCGTGATGGTGCCGCTGTTCATCATCGGCAGCCTGGTGCTGCGCAGCGTCTCCAACGTCATCAACGGCGACATCGCCCAGGTCTGGCAGGCCACTGCGGCCCGCTCGGAAGCGCTGTACCAGCGCCGCCACGGCGAGGCCGACCTGCTGCTCGTGCGCGGTGTCGATGCCGGCTACGCCGGCCGGCAGGTGCTGTTCGGTGTCGACATCGACGTCAAAGAGGGCGAGATCGTCGCCCTGCTCGGCACGAACGGAGCCGGCAAGTCAACGCTGCTGAAGGCCATCAGCGGCATCGTCGAAGCCGACCGCGGCGCCGTCGTGCTCGACGGCCGCGACATCACCCACGCGCCGCCGAACGAGATCGCGGTGCTCGGCATCTCGCAGATGCCCGGCGGTGCCGGCGTCTTCGGCTCGCTCACGATCCGTGAGAACCTGCAGCTAGCCGGCTGGACACAGCGCCGCAAACCCCACGAGGTCGCCGCCCGCACGGCCGAGGTGCTGGAGATCTTCCCCATCCTTGGCACGCGGATGGAGGACGGTGCGGCGGATCTCAGCGGCGGCCAGCAGCAGATGCTCGCCCTCGGGATGGCGTTCATCGCCCTGCCGCGCGTGCTGCTGATCGACGAGCTGTCGCTGGGTCTGGCCCCGGTGATCGTGGGCCAGATGCTGCCGATCATCGAGCGCCTCGCCGCGTCGGGCGTGGCCATCATCATGGTGGAGCAGAGCGTCAATGTGGCGCTCACCGTGGCCCAGCGGGCCTACTTCCTGGAGCGTGGAACGGTGCGGTTCAGCGGTCCCACGGCCGAACTGCTGCAGCGCCCAGATCTGCTGCGATCAGTGTTTCTTTCCCACGCCAGCGTTGGCGAACGAGTTGCTGCGCCGCCCGCTGGATCCCACGCCGTCGAGCCGGGCGAGCCGGCGCTCACGGTCACCGAACTGACCCGCAGCTTCGGCGGCATCCGCGCGGTCGACGCGGTGAGCTTCGAGCTGGCCCCGCGGGAGATCCTCGGCATCATCGGTCCCAACGGCGCCGGCAAGACCACCCTGTTCGATCTCATCTCCGGGTTCACGCCCACG
>JAYTSB010000643.1:0-3091 GCA_043745825.1 Actinomycetota bacterium
GGGTTCGGCAGTTCCGTCATGGGCCAGAACCCCGACGGCCACCAGACCGTCACGCTGGCGTTGCCCGACGCCACCGTCGGCGCGATGCCGGCTCGTGGCGGCGCAGACGCGATTGCCGCCGACGACCTCACTCGCCGGCAGCTCACCGAGTTGGAACAGGTCGGGCCATGGCGCCAAGCTGACACGTTGAGCTACGACGAGGTCGTGCTGCCCGACGAACTCCGCCAGGCGCTGGCGGACTCGATGCGGTTGGCCTCGAACCGCCTGGGGCGTCGGTGATGCGCGCTCCGATGTTGCCGATCCGGCGCCCGCCATCGGGTGGTCTTTATCTGGCGGTCTTCGTCACAGTGGGCCTATCGCTGAGCCTGCTCGGCCCCGCCCTGACGTACCTGCGAGATCGCGCCCACGTCTCCAAGGGCGAGATCGGGGTGCTGTTCGTGGCCCAGGCGGTGGGCTACCTCGTCGGCTCGCTGTTGAGCGGCCGGTTGTACGACCGTGGCTACGGCCACCGCGCGATGGCCGGCGCGCTGCTCGGAGTCGCGGCTTCCTCATTGGTCATCCCGCACGTGTCGAGTGTGGCCGGCCTGGCCGTGCCGGTGGCGTTCGTCGGGGCGTTCGCGGCGTGCGTGGACGTGGGCGGCAACACGCTCGTGGTCTGGCAGGCCCGGGGGTCGGGCTCGATGCGGCTGCTCAACGCGCTTCATCTGTTCTTCGGCATCGGGGCGCTGTTGAGCCCGGGCGTCGTCAACCGTTCGCTGGCGTGGACCGACGGGCTCGCCTTCGCCGCCGGCGCAGTGGCCGCCTACGCAACCCTGATGGCTGTGCTCGTGCTGCTGCACGAGGCACCAACCGACGTGCACGCGGCCAGCCCGGAACGCGAGCTGCCGCAGACCCCGGTGCGCATCCTCGCCGTCATCGCCATGTTCTTCTTCCTGTACGTCGGCGTCGAAGTGGGCTTCAGCGGCTGGCTGAAGACGTACGCGGAGGGCATCGGCCTGCCCGGCCGGGACGCATCGACGTGGCTGAACACGCTGTTCTGGGCATCGTTCACGTTCGGTCGGCTGCTCGCCGTGGTGCTCGCCCGACGCATCCGCAGTGGGGCAATGCTTGCCGGGTCGTGCCTTGTCACCGTGGTGCTGCTGGTGGCGATGACCGTTGCCGACGGTTCGCCGAGTGCGGTGTGGCTCACCACCGGCCTGATCGGCGTTGCCGTCGCGCCGCAGTTCGCGACGATGATCGCCTACGCGGAGGAACGGATCACGCTGTCGGGACGCGCCGCTTCGTGGTTCGTCAGTGCGGCAGGACTCGGCGGGCTGGTGCTGCCGTTCCTCATCGGTAACCTGCTCGACGGATCCAGCGGGGCGATGCCGGTCGCGGTGCTCGTCGCCGCGGTTGCCGGCACGGGTTGGTTGCTCGTGGTCCGACGCACCCTGAACGAACATCGCGGCGTGCCGCCCGAGCTGCTCCACGAGCGGAGCCCGGATGCCCACGCCGTGGCCGAGCACCATCTCGGTTAGTGCGGCTGGGTTGATCCGGCTGGAGACGGAACTCAGTCGGCGGCGGAGAGAAACGGTGGGGCCTCGCCGCCGCCGTGCACGGCGATGTTCGCGCCGGTCACGTAGCTCGCCAAGGGCGATGCAAGGAACACGCACACATCGCCGATCTCGCCGGGCAGAGCCAGGCGGCCGAGCGGGACGGTGGCGCCGACGCGGGCGATGCCGGCAGCGTCGCCGTAGAACAGGTGGGCCTGCTCGGTGAGCACCATGCCCGCGCTGATGCTGTTGACGCGCACCTTCGGCGCCCACTCCAGTGCGGTCGTGGCGCTGTAGTTGTTGAGGCCCGCCTTGGCTGCCCCGTACGCCGCCGTGGTGGGGGAGGGCCGGGTCGCGCACACGCTGGAGATGTTGACGATCACCCCACCGTCGGGCTGGCGCTGCATGTGGTGGTTGGCCTGCTGGCTGCATGAGATCGCGGCGAGCAGGTTGAGCTGTACCAAGCGCTCGGTGAGCCGGGGCGCGGCGGTGGAGGTGTCGACGGGCGGCGAGCCCCCGGCGTTGTTGACGAGCACGTCGATCCGGCCGTTCGCAGACACGACTGCGTCCACCATCGCGAACGCGGCCTCACCGTCGCGGAGATCCACCGGTATGAACTGCCAGTGCTCGGGCAGATCGTCGACGGGCTTGCGCGCGCACACCACCACGGTGGCCCCGGCATCATCGAACCGCTGCGCGATGCCCCTGCCCACACCCTTGGTGCCGCCGGTGACGAGCACCACCTTGCCTGCGAGTTCGATGGTGAGGGCCATGTCCGCAGCGTAGCCAGCACACTCGAATCTGACGCTCCGTCAGATAGCCACTAAGGTCGCACGGATGGGGATTTCCACGCAGGTCGACGAGCTCGGGGTCGCCGAGATCGTTGTTGATTGCCCGCCCGTCAACGCGTTGACGGTGGCCGGCTGGTTCGAGTTGGCGGGTGCAGTCACGAACGCCGGTCGCGATCCGGCCACGCGCGCGGTGGTGCTGCGAGCGGAGGGCAAGGGCTTCAACGCCGGCGTCGACATCAAGGAGATGCAGCACACCACTGGGTTCGACGCGCTGATCGGAGCGAACAAGGGCTGCTACGCGGCGTTCGCCGCGGTGTACGAGTGCGCAGTGCCGGTGGTGGTCGCTGTCAACGGCTTCTGCGTGGGTGGCGGCATTGGTCTGGTGGGCAACGCGGACATCATCGTCGCGAGTGAGGATGCCTACTTCGGCCTGCCCGAGGTGGATCGCGGCGCGCTCGGTGCGGCCACCCATCTGTCGCGGCTCGTGCCGCAGCACAAGATGCGCGCGATGGTCTACACCGCGGCCACCGCCACGGCGGCCGAACTGCACCACTTCGGCAGCGTTCATCAGGTGGTGCCACGCGCCGACCTTCGTGACGCAGCGATGGCGGTCGCACACTCGATCGCGGCGAAGTCGCCGACGGTGATCCGCGCCGCCAAGGAGTGTCTCAACGGCATCGACCTGTGGGACGTGAAGAAGAGCTACCGGTTCGAGCAGGGCTTCACGTTCGAGCTGAACCTGTCCGGCGTGGCTGACGAGTTGCGTGA
>JAYTSB010000644.1:0-3759 GCA_043745825.1 Actinomycetota bacterium
GGGGTGCAGTGGGATCCAGCGGCTGCCACCGCGGCGCTGCCCGGCACGTGGTATGGCAGTCGCCTGGGCGCCGACTTCCTGTCGCCCACCATCGCCGGCTGGCTGTTCAACGACGGCGCCAACGCGCTGCTGCGCCCCGACGCTGACCCTCACCCGCTGGTCAGGGAGTGGAGTCGGCGAGGGCGTGAGCGAGTGCGTCGGCGCAGGCGAGTACGGCGGCACCGAAGCGCTGCGCCGGGTGCCGGGTCAGGCGCTCGACCGGACCGCTGACGCTGACCGCGGCGATCACGGCACCGTCTCGTGACCGCACGGCTGCGGACACCGAGGCCACGCCCGCCTCGCGCTCCTCCACGCTCTCCGCCGCGCGATCCACTGGGCGATCTACTGCGCCCGTTCCGCCGCCACGCAACAGGCGTCCGGCCGACCCGACGTCCAGCGGTAGCCGGGCACCTTCGGGCACGATCCAGCGCAGACCGTGCGGCGACTGCAACGACACGACGCAGCGCCGCTCCTCACCCTCGCGGACGAACAGCTGCACGCTCTCGCCGGTGGTGTCGCGCAGATCGATGAGCAACGGGCGGGCGATGTCGGCGAGCGGGAACGCATCCGCAGCCGCACGACCCATCGCGATCAACTCGAACCCGAGACAGAACCGCCCGGCACCATCGCGGCGCACGAACCCGTGCTCTTCCAGCGCCACCGCCAAGCGGTGGGCCGTCGCCCGCGGCAGACCTGTCGCTGCCTGCAGCTCGGCGAGGCCGAGCGAATCACCGGCGGCGGCGCGCAACGCGCGCAGGACTCCCACAGCCTTGTCGAGCACGCCCACACCGGATACGCTGTCCATGGAACGAGAAGCCTATCTCAGAAAGTGGGATGCAAACGACATGGCCTCCACATTGCCGCAGAAGGTCTGGGACCGCCACGTGGTGCACAGCGCGCCCGATGAACCCGATCTGTTGTACATCGACCTCCACCTCGTCCACGAGGTCACCAGCCCCCAGGCCTTCGACGGGCTGCGGCTCAGCGGGCGCACGATCCGCCGCCCAGACCTGACGATCGCCACCGAGGACCACAACGTTCCCACCGAGAACATCGACCAGCCGATCGCCGATCCCGTCTCGGCCCGCCAGGTGGAGGTGTTGCGCGAGAACATCAAGGAGTTCGGTATCACCAACTTCCCGATGGGCGACCCGAACCAAGGCATCGTCCACGTGATCGCCCCTGAACAGGGCCGCACCCTACCGGGCATGACGGTGGTGTGCGGCGACAGCCACACCGCCACTCACGGCGCCTTCGGTGCGCTTGCGTTCGGGATCGGCACCAGCGAGGTCGAGCATGTGATGGCCACTCAGACCCTGCCCCAGAGTCGGCCGAAGTGGATGGCGGTCAACGTCGAGGGTGTACTGCCCTCCGGCGTGACCGCAAAGGACGTGATCCTCGCGATCATCGGCGAGATCGGCACCGGTGGCGGAATCGGCCACGTCATCGAGTACCGGGGCTCGGCAATCCGCGCGCTGAGCATGGAGGGCCGGATGACGGTGTGCAACATGAGCATCGAAGCCGGGGCCAAGGCCGGTCTCATCGCCCCCGACGACACGACGTTCGAATACCTTCGAGGCCGGGCGAACGCACCGCAGGGCGCGGATTGGGATGCCGCCGTCGCCGAGTGGAAGACGCTGCAGACCGACGACGAGGCGGTGTGGGACAAGGAGGTCTTCATCGATGCCGCCAAGCTGACACCGCACGTCACCTGGGGCACCAACCCGGGTCAGGTGCTGCCGATCGATGCGTCCGTTCCGTCGCCGGACAGCTTCGCCGACCCGACGACGCGCGAGACCGTTGCCCGCGCGCTCGAGTACATGGGTCTTGAGGCCGGCACTCGGATCCGCGACATCGCCGTCGACACCGTGTTCATCGGCAGCTGCACGAACAGTCGCATCGAGGACCTGCGCGCCGCCGCCGCCGTCATGCGCGGCCGCACCGTCACCGCCAAGCGAGTGATGGTGGTGCCGGGGAGCCACGCCGTGAAGGGCCAAGCCGAGGCCGAGGGTCTGCCCGAGATCTTCCGTGCCGCCGGCGCCGACTGGCGCGAACCCGGCTGCAGCATGTGCCTGGCGATGAACCCCGACAAGCTCGCCCCCGGCGAGCGTTCGGCGAGCACGAGCAACCGCAACTTCGAAGGGCGCCAGGGCCGCGGCGGGCGCACCCACCTCGTGTCACCGCAGGTGGCCGCGGCCACTGCGGTGCTCGGCCACTTCGCCACCCCCGACGACCTCGATTCACTCGATGCACTCGATGCACTCGATGCAGCCGCGACTGGAGCCAACTGATGAAGCAGGTACGGATCATCACCGGCCGGGGCATCCCGCTGAAGCGCAGTGACGTGGACACCGACCAGATCATCCCCGCCGAGTGGCTGAAGCGCGTCGAGCGCACCGGCTTCGAAAAGGGCCTGTTCGCAACCTGGCGCGACGACCGCAACTTCGTGCTCAACGACGAGCGCTACGCCGGAGCGACAATCCTCGTGGCCGGACCGAGCTTCGGGGTCGGCTCGTCGCGCGAGCACGCCGTCTGGGCGATCCAGCAGTACGGCTTCGACGCCGTCATCGCGCCCAGCTTCAGCGACATCTTCCGCAACAACTGCACCAAGAACGGCCTTGCCCCGGTGGTGTTGTCGAACGAAGCGGTCACGCTCCTCTGGGATGCGATCGAGGCCGAACCCGATGTGGAGATCACCATCGACATGGAGCGCCTCCTCGTCGAGGTGCCGGCGATCGGCTTCGTCGAGTCGTTCCCGATGGAGACACAGAACCAGTACCGGTTCCTCAACGGTCTCGACGACGTGGGCATCACCCTCACCCACGCTGACGAGATCAGCGCCTACGAATTGCGCCGTCCCGCCTGGCTGCGCTGACGGGCGCGTGCGGCAGCAGCTCTCTGCCGCGGCCCGGTCCCGGTGTGGACAGAGAACATCGTTGTGTTGGCAGCAAATTGATAGCAGACTGCAAGCATGCCGAATGTTCTCGTACGTGATCTCCCAAATGAAGTACACGCGGGTCTTCAACGCCGCGCCGAGGCAGCCGGGCAGTCTCTCCAGCAGTATCTCGCCACCGAACTCACGCGCCTGGCCTCGATGCCAACGATGAACGATGTGCTCGCCCGCATCTCCCGCCGGCACGGTGGCCGAGTTGGCCTCGATCGCGCTGTCGCAGACCTCGATGAGGAGCGCGGGCCTCGTTGATCGTCATTGACGCTTCGGTGCTCGCCAACGTCGTGGGCGATGACGGACCAGTCGGACGCGCCGCACGCGATCGCATAGCCGCCGCAGCGCAATGGTCGGCGCCAGACCTTGTCGACGTCGAGACCGTTTCGGTCCTGCGTAGACGCTGGCGTGCAGGTGACCTCACGGCGCGACGATTTCGTGCAGCCGTCACTGACCTTGTCTTGCTGCCGATCGTGCGTTTCCCGACCGGACCATTGATGATCCGGGCTTACGAGCTCCGCTCGAACGTGACCCCATATGACGCCACATACGTCGCTCTGGCCGAAGGCCTGTCGTGCCCGCTTGTCTCGGCCGACGGCCGGTTGGCGCGAGCACCTGGTATTCGCTGCGAGGTCGACATCCTGGTGTTTTGACGAGACACGACCCGAGCCGATCTGCCTGCTCGGCGACTTCCCATGAGGGAATTTGCTTCGGCTGCGCCGCTGAGACTCCCTAGGAAGTCGGCCGCCTTCAAGACTCCCGGATCACGCTGCAAC
>JAYTSB010000645.1:0-9260 GCA_043745825.1 Actinomycetota bacterium
CAAGGCCGACAAGCAGTTCGTGGCCGGGATGCTCGACGACCAGCGCAGCCTCGCCGTGGTGCGGGCGCTCGTGGGCCTCGGTCGGGCGTTGTCACTCGATGTCGTGGCCGAAGGGGTGGAGACCATCGCCCAGGCCGAGGCGTTGCGAAACCTGGGGTGCCGTACCGGCCAGGGCTTCTTGTGGAGTCGCCCGATGGAGCCGGCCCGTCTGCAGGAACTGCTCGTCGCGCATCATTCGTTCGCACGACGCGGGGTCGTGATCGCTGGGCGGGGCTGATCTGTTCGCCTCAGCGGAAGTCGCGGCTGGCGAACTTGGCGGTGCCCGTGACGGCGTTCGAGGGCAGCCGCAGCGGGGTCAGCTGCTCGGCGACGATGTTGATGACGCCGCGTCCGTCCTCCATCGCGCTGCGCTCCAGCGTGCCGCGGATCAGCAGCGCCGGTGCCTCCCTGGCCACCTTGCGGTGGCGCGCCCAGCAGCCCTTCGAGCAGACGATGTTCATCAACCCGGTCTCGTCCTCCAGGTTCATGAACGTGGTGCCCTGAGCGGTCATCGGCCGCTGACGGTGAGTGACCACCCCGGCGACGAGCACCTTGCAACGCGGCTCCAGGTGCCACAGACCCTCCGAGGTGGTGACCCCGAGCGCGTCCAGTTCCGCGCGTAGGAACTGGGTGGGATGCCCGTCGGGGGCAACGCCGGTGGCCCACAGGTCGGCAACGGCCAGCTCCACCGGGTCCATGCCCGGCAGGCGCGGTGCGCTTGCGCCGGTGATCACACCGGCCAGGCGGTCCGGCCGCGACTGAGCGACGGCGCCCACGGCCCACAGCGCCTCACGCCGCTCCAGGCCGAAGCACTCTGTGAACGCCCCCGCCGTTGCCAACGCCTCGAGCTGGGCGAGGTCCAGCGCCGGCACCCGCCGGGCGAGGTCCTCCGGGCTGGCGTACGGACCGTTGCCGGCGCGCTCGGCCTCGATCGTTGCAGCGAGCTCGGCGCCGATGCCACGCACCGATCCCAGGCCGAGCCGCACGGCCTGACCGGTGCACGAATCCGGGTCGGGCTGCAGGGTGGCCGCCGCGAGCGAGATCTGGAGGTCCGGCGTGCGGGTACGCACACCGTGCCGGCGGGCGTCCTGCACCAGCGAGTGGGGTGACCAGAAACCCATCGGTTGGGCGTTGAGCAGCGCTGCGCAGAAGGCGGCCGGCTCGTGGAACTTGATCCACGACGACGCATACACCAGGTAGGCGAACGAGACCGAGTGCGATTCGGGGAACCCGTAGTTGGCGAACGCGGACATCTTCACGAACAACTCCTCGGCCACGTCACCGGTGATGCCGCGCTCGGCCATGCCGGCGAACAAACGATCACGCAGCTTCTGCATCCGCGCCTTGGACCGTTTCGAGCCCATCGCCTGGCGGAGCTCGTCGGCCTCGGCCGGACTGAACCCGGCGACATCGATGGCCATCTGCATCAATTGCTCCTGGAACAGCGGCACACCGAGGGTCTTGCCGAGGCTGTTCTCCAGCAGTGGATGCAAGTAGGTGACGGGCTCTTGGCCGTTGCGGCGGCGGATGTACGGATGCACGGAACCACCCTGGATCGGACCGGGGCGGATCAATGCCACCTCCACGACGAGGTCGTAGAACGTGCGTGGCTTCAGCCGGGGCAGGGTGGCCATCTGGGCCCGACTCTCGATCTGGAACACGCCCACGGTGTCGGCCCGGCAGAGCATCGCGTAGACATCGTCCTCTTGGGGGATGGTGGCGAGATCCACCTCGTAGCCCTGATGATCGTGGATCAGATCGATGGCGTAGTGCAGCGCGCTCAGCATGCCCAGACCAAGCAGATCGAACTTCACCAACCCGGCTGCGGCGCAGTCGTCCTTATCCCACTGCAGCACGCTGCGGTTCTCCATCCGCCCCCACTCCACCGGGCACACCTCGATCACCGGCCGGTCGCAGATCACCATCCCGCCGCTGTGGATGCCGAGGTGGCGCGGCGCATCCTCGACCTCCGCGGCCAGCTCCAGCACCGCGGCGGGGATGGTCTGGTCCGGCTGAGCGGCAGTCACCGCCACACTTCCCCAACCGTCGACCTGCTTGCTCCATGCGTCCTGCTGACCCGGCTCGTACCCCAGCGCCTTGGCCATGTCACGTACCGCTGAGCGGGCCCGGTACGTGATCACGTTGGCCACCTGCGCAGCGTGGTGGCGGCCGTGCTTGGCGTACACGTACTGGATGACCTCCTCGCGCCGGTCGCTCTCGATGTCGATGTCGATGTCCGGCGGGCCGTCGCGCTCGGGCGACAGGAATCGCTCGAACAGCAGGCCGAGCGACACCGCATCGGCCTTGGTGATGCCGAGCGCATAACAGGCTGCGCTATTGGCTGCGCTGCCACGACCCTGACAGAGGATGTTCGCCTCGCTGCAGAAGCGAACGATGTCCCACACCACCAGGAAGTAGCCGGGGAAGCCCAACCCTTCGATGACGTCGAGCTCGTGATCGATGGTGCGCCAGGCCCGGGCGCGCAGCGACAGGTCCTCACCGGACGCGGGCCGCTGCCCGTAGCGATGGATGCCACCGGCCTCCACGAGCCGGCGCAGGTACTGCATCTCGGTCATCGGCCGGCCGTGCTCATCGTTCGGGCATGGGAACGGCGGCAGGCTCGGCGCCACCAGGCTGAGATCGAACGCAGCGGCGCGGCCCACGGCGGCCGCGGCGGCGACCACGCCCGGGTAGCGGGCAAAGCGGCGGGCCTGCTCGGCGCCGCTGCGCAGGTGCGCTGTGGCTGCAGCCGGCAACCACGGATCCATGTCGTGCAGGCTACGCCGGGCGCGCACCGCCGACAGCGCCGTGGCCAGGCGGCGTTGCTGGGGCGTGGCGTAGTGCACGTCGTTGGTGGCGATGCAGATGATGTCGTGGCGGGCGGCGAGTTCGGCGAGCGCATCGTTGCGGGCAGAGTCCAGCGGATCGCCGTGGTCCCACAACTCCATCACCACCCGCTCGCGTCCGAACAGGGCGATGAGACGTTGCAGCTGGCGGGCCGCCCGGGCCGGACCGTCACGCACCAGCGTGGCCGGCACCAGCCCCTGGCGGCAACCGGTGAGCACCCACCACGCCTGTTGCTGGTCGGCCCGGCCGTCGGCGGCGGCGACCTCGCTGAGCTGGTCGAGCGCAAAACGTGGCGCCCCCTTCTCCCCCGCCAGCTGGCCGAGGCTCACGGCGCGGGCCAGGCGGGCATAGCCGTGCGGGCCGTCGGCAAGCACCACGACATGCTCGCCCGGCGGCTCCGCCAGTCCCGGCTCGTAGCGAGTGATGTCGAGGGTGAGCTCGGCGCCGAACACCGTCGGCAGACCCACCGCCTTGGCAGCCTCGGCGAAGCGGACCACCCCGTAGAAGCCGTTCTGATCGGTGAGCGCCAACGCCTCGAGCCCCAACCGAGCTGCTTCCTCGGCCAGCTGCTCAGGATGCGAGGCACCGTTGAGGAACGAGAAGTTCGACTGGCAGTGCAGCTCGGCGTAGGGCACGCGCGGACCGCGGAGCACCTCTGCAGTGCTGTCGGGCACCAGGTCGGGCGCCGGTTCGTAGGGCTGACGCTTGCGCGACCAGGCCGGGGCGTCGCCGCCCGCGTTCCAGCTGGGGCTACCCGGGGCGCGACCGGTGGCCGGACGGGTCCCGGTGAGGGTTCGTTCCAGTTCACGCCAGGGCATGGCCGGGTTGTTGAATCCCATCCACCCATCGTATCGAACAGGTGTTCGGACCGCCAGAGCTCAGCCCGTGAAGTACCCGTTCATGTCGATCACCACGTGGCTCTGCACGTTGGCGTAGATGCTCAACGCCCCGCCGGGTGAGAGCTTCACGAGCGCGGCATTGGCCACGGCCTGGTTGGCGCGGTAGTTCAGGCTGGACGTGGTCGGAAACGCGCCGCCGGGCGCGAACGCGGTCAGGTATCCCGGGCCGATCTCGTCCACGGCAGTGAGATTGATCGAGATCCCGGTGGCGCCTGGCGGCACCGTGAACTGCACGGTGCGCACGACTGCGGTGGGCACGGGGCTACCGGGCGTCGGAAGCCGGCTGTCGTAGGCGCGTGCGGTGGCCAGGGGGACGAACAGGCCTGCCGTGGCCGGGACCGTGGAATCGGCGGTGATGTACCCGGTGATGTCGACCACGATGTGCGACGGACTGTTGGCGTAGACGCTCACGGTACCGTCGGCGCCCACCGGCACGATGACCGTGTTGGAGGCATCCACGCCGGGCACGAAGTTCACCGTCGACGAGCCGGGTTCGGTGCCCGACGGCTGGGCGCGCAGGTAGCCGGGAACCAGGGCCTGGGTGGACGTCAGGTTCAGCACGAGCGCAGCCACCCCGGCCGGCACCGCCGACGACGCCGGCACGAGGATGCTCTGACCATTCGGCCGAGGCCCGCCGCGCGTGTCGAGAGCACGCACCGGATCGATGGCCACGAACCGGCCGCCACCGACCGCACCGACGACCGGCGTGAAGTAGCCGAGCATGTCCACGATCAGGCCACCACCCGTTGGCAGGTACACGGAGATCTTGCCGTCCACGCCCACCGGCACGATCGCGAAGTTGGCCTTGGTGGCGTGTGCGGCGGGCACGTTGAGCGTCGACGAAGCACCATACGGGCTGCGCAGGAACGGCACGGCCTGCACGAAGCCGTCGCTGAGTGTGTTGGTGACGGTGATGTTGACGGCCACCGCAGTGGCGGTGTCGGGCACAGCGGCCGGACCACCCAGCACGCGGATGTCGACGATGCCCTGCGCCGGCGAGGGACGTTGTTGGGGAGTGAGGATCCGGGTGTCGATGATGCGCGTGGGCGTCACCGCGTGGTACGCCGTCGCCGTCACCAACGGCGCGGCGGTCGGAGCGGAGGGCAGCCGCACCTGCCCGGTGCCGTACTTGTTGTCCGGCCCGTCGACGGACGCGGGCCCTACGGACGACCAGTCGATGACGAAGTGCTTGACCGCTGCAGCGAGCGGCACGCCGGGCAGGGCGATGCTTGCGTCCAGCAGCAGTGCGGCCATCCCCGCTACGGTGGGCGAGGCCGCGGAGGTGCCGTTGAAGCAGCTGGGCGCGTAGATCGAACTGCTCACGCACGACGGCGCGGAGACGTCGGGCTTGATCCGGCCGTCGTTGGTCGGTCCCTGCGACGAGTACGACGCGATCGCCTCGGGCGTGCCCGAACCGTTGGCCGGGTCGATCGCGCCAACGGCCACCAGCCCCGGGTTGCGCGAATCGACCACGGGCTTGGCGGCCGAGTACGGGGCCTGCGAACGTCCGAGTTCCATGTAGCCGCTGCCGACGGCCACCTCCAGCACGTCGGGGTCGCCGTTGGTTGACGAGAACGGGTTGCGGCGGATGCGCAGGTACATGATGCCCTTGGCGAAGCCATAGCCGTTGTGTGGGCAGATGCTGGTGTCCGCGGCCTCCAGCGGGGGTGCGCCGTTCACCTGGCTGGCGTCCTCGGAGCCCAACGACACCAGCCCCGACGGGTTGATGCTTTCGTCCGTTCCGGGATCACTGGTGGGTTCCCAGTACTCGATCGCGTAGTCGGTGCGCTCCCGCGGGGCGCGGTTCCAGTCGCTCCAGCGCACCCCGTCGAAGAGCACGCACGAGCCGCTGATTCGCAGCAACGTGTCGACCCCCGGGCCGTTGTCGAAGTCGACATAGTTGCCCGTGGCCCCGAGGCTGTCCGAAACGGTGATGCGGGCATAACCGTCGAGGGCATCATTGCCTGCCGAGTTGAACCAGGTCAGGCCCCTGGCGATCGCGTCATCCACGATCGACGCAAGCGGCCCCGTGCCGTCGCCGGGTCCGTCGTAGGCGGCACCCAAAGAACGGGTGAGGATGCGCACCCCGTTGTTGGCGAAGAAGTCGATTGCAGCCTGCAGGTCTGCGGCCGTGCCCACCGTTGCCAGGTACAGCTCGGCGGCAGGGGCCATGTCCTTGACCACCTGGGCCACGGCGACGCCATGCTCGAAACCGTCACCGTCGTTGACACCGTCGTTGAAGCGCACATTGCAGAGGTGATCCGGCGATGCCGGGATGGTGGAGGAGTCCTGGCAGAAACGGTGCGCCGGATCCGGCAACGGACCCTCCTCGGACGGGCTCCACAGGCCGAGGTCGAAGTAGTCGATGATCCCGAGCTTGACCGCCCCGCCGATGCCGGCTGCCTGCCACGCCACTGCGTTGGTGAGGGCCACGTTCTGGCCGGTCACTGCGCCGGTGCCGGGGCCCACGCTTCCGGGTGCGGCCTGTCCACCCGCCCGCTCGGCCCGCGTGCGCACCAGCGCCGGCGGATGCGAGACGCGCTCTGGCGCACGCACGTAGGAGACACCATCGGCAAGGGCCAGTTCGCCAACGCGTCGCGCCGGCACGCTCGCCTGCACCAGTTGTCCATCCACTGCGCCCGTCACTGCCCCACCGAGGAAACGGACCATGTTCTCGACATCCGCCGTTGACGCAGTGAGCACCTCCACGCTGACGACGGGGACCCGTTGGCTGCCCGGCACGACGGCCCGGACAGCGTCCCGAATGGAGCGCATGAGCGCTGGATCGGTGATGGGCCGATCCGGATCAGCCGGCGAGGGCGGGGCCTCGTCGAACGGGCGGCGACCACCTGCCGCGGCCGTTGCGGCAACGTCGCCCACTGCGGCAAACGGGCCGGCCAGCGCCGCCATCACGGCGAGCGCAACGATCGCCAGTCGAGTGGGGCGCCGGCTGGTGGTCACGGCTCGAACCGTGATACTTCGTCGTCGACGACCTCGAAGTGGGGCCGGGCCGCGCGCAGTGCACCGACGAGGCCGGGATCGGAGATCGCCATCGCCTCGTCCCAGCTGAACCAGCGCACGTCCTGGCTCTCATCGGGCGGGGGTTGCGGATCCGCGTCGGCGCCGACGACGATGTATCGCAGGTCGAGGTGGGTGTGCCCTCGGGGACCGGGGTGCACATCGACGTGGGCGAGCACAGGCTCGCCGGCGGGCAGCTCCACATTCAGGCCGGTCTCTTCGGCCGCCTCGCGTCGAGCAGCATCCCAGGGCAGCTCACCCGCGTCGATGTGCCCGCCGGGCTGCAGCCAGCGATGCAATCGCTTGTGCAGGTGGAGCACCACGCCGCGCCGACCGACCAGGATCGCCGAGGCGGTGACGTGCACGTCGTCGGCGTGCTCGTTGCACGGGTCCAGCAAGACGTCGAAGTGCTCGACGAAGGAACGCAGTGATGCGCGTTCGCGATCATCGACGGGCTCGCGGGCCAGCACTGATGCACGGATCAGGGATCTGTGGTCCACGGCCGACATCCTTCCTGAAATCGCGACCGACCGCACATCGAGTTCGTACGGAACCGTTCTTCAAGTTTTGGTGATGACGCGCCGATACCTGTTCTGTCCAACGGATCGTGCCAGATGGCCGAACCGGTTCACGAAGGCGGATGCACGAAATGTCCGAACCCGACGCACAACTGGCGCCTCGAGTGCTGATCGCAGTGGGCGATGCTGTCCTGCGGCGCGTTGCGTCGACAGGTCTGCGCGACCGCGGCTTCTCCGTCAGCGCGACCAACGAAGAGTCCGCAGCCCTGGTCCTCGCCCGCTCCTTCGCCCCCGATGTGATCCTCGTCGATCTGCTCCTGCACGGCCCGGCAGGCGGCACACTTTTCGATGCAATGCGCTCGACGGCCGACTGCTACATGGTCGGCCTCGCGCCGCCCGATTCGGAGACCGAACGCATTCGCGCCCTGCGCGCCGGCGCCGACGACGCCGTCTCGTTGCCCGTGTCCCCCGAGGAACTGGCCGCACGGTGCCAAGCGCTGCTGCGCCGCCCCCGTCAACTGCACGCTCGCTGGGACCCGATGGCTGCCTCGATGGTTCGCATTGGGCCCCTCCAGGTCGACCTCGGCCGCAAGGAGTTGCGAGTCCGCGGTCACGACGTACCGGTCACCCGGATCGAGTTCGCGCTGTTCGAACAGCTGTGCCGCAAGCCGGCCGAGGTCTGCTCGCGAGTGCACCTGTTGGAGCAGGTGTGGGGTCCGAACTGGGTGGGCGACACGCACGTCGTGGACGTGCATCTCTCCAACCTGCGTCGCAAGCTGCAGCGCCACGCGCCAGAGCTGCGCTTCGTGCACACGGTGCGTGGCATTGGCTTCCGGCTGAGCAACGACCTGCTGCGCGCCGAGCGTGATCGCCGCGGCGATGATGTCATGGTCGCCACAGCCTGACGTGACGTCTAGTTTCGGGGCGTGTCCACACCGCCACCGCCACCATTCAGCTCGCCGCCACCCGGCCTGACCGGTGCCCTGACCCCGGGTGAGGCGCCACCGAAGCAGTCGCCGATGCGCTTCGTGGTCATCGGGATCGTCGTGGTGCTCCTCGTGGCAGGTGGCGTGTTCGTCGCGACGCGATCCGACGACAGCGGTGGCGGCGGTCGGGCCGCTACGGCCAAGACTGCTCGAACCAAGCTGCAGGGCTTCGTCGACGACGCCGACTTCAACACCGATGGTGAGTCAGATCTCAGCCGCTGCCCGCTGGGCCGGGTCAGCGCGCTCGACGACCTGGTGTCGGCCGAAGTGGACCTCGGCGACCTTCCCGACGGGGACGATTCGGCGGAGGTGAACGACGAAACCGATGTCAAGCCTCAGCTCGTCATCTGTTCACAGGTCAACGCCACGCTCGACGGCGAGTCCGGACCGTACGCCATCGCCTACGAGGCTCTGCTCGATCCCCCGAAGAACCTCGAGGCCTACCTCAGCGACGCGTCCGACGCGGCGGGCGAGTCGTTCACGGCCGGCGACCCGGAGCCGTTCGAGGGCGGCACGATCCACCGTGGTTGCCAGGACAACACCATCGCGCCGACGTGTACCGCAGTGTGGGCCAACGCCAACGGTGGCATCGCCATCGCCGTGCTGATCGTTGGCTCCGACACCGATGACGTCGATGCATCGACCGCGCTGCGGCAGGTGCTCACCACTGCGCTGGACAACCTCGCGGCAAGCTAGCCCGGTTCCACATCGACGCGCCAGGGTGGGTCGGCGCCGGTGCGGGTGCAGGTGATCGCAGACACTCGGGCGCCGAAGCGTGCCGCGGCCACCAGGGCATCGAGCGTGTCGTCGTCGCCGGCGCGACGTGCAGCCGGCCCGAAGCCACCGTCGATCAACGCGGTGAGCGTGGCCGCGCCGAAGGCGTCGCCGGCGCCCACCGTGTCGACCACGTCCACAGTCGGAACCGGCACGGCGCGCACGCCGGAGGCAGTCAC
>JAYTSB010000646.1:0-2294 GCA_043745825.1 Actinomycetota bacterium
TGTCGCGGTCGGTGAAGATGCCGGTCGACTCGATGACGACATCCACACCGAGGTCGCCCCAGGGCAACTCGGCCGGGTTGCGCATCTGCAGCACGCGCAGCGTGTCGCCGTCCACCGTGATGCCGTCCTTGCCCGGCTTGATCGTGTTCGGCAGCGTGCCGGTGATCGAGTCGTACTTCAGGAGGTGGGCCATCTGGTCGAGCGAGCCGAGGTCGTTGACCGCGACGAAATCGATGTCGACCCCACGCGCCTTTGCGGCACGGAAGAAGTTGCGGCCGATGCGACCGAACCCGTTGATACCTACACGAACCGTCATCGGGGACGCGTCCTTTCTGGAGGAGATTGCGAGCCAGACCCTACTGGGTGCGCGCCGTAGCCACGAAGACTCCCTCAGCTGGGTCGGGGCAGGTCGCGATGGGTGACCCGCGGCTGGTAGCCGCGTTGGCGCAGCCAGCCGGCGAGCTCTTCACTGATCGCAACCGAGCGATGCTGTCCGCCCGTGCAGCCGATGGCGATCGACAGGTAGCTCTTGCCCTCATTCGCATACGCCGGAACGAGCAGCTCGAGCAGATGCTCGAATCGCTGGAGGAACTCACCGGTGGCCGGCGGGTCGAGCACGTAGCGCCGCACCGATTCGTCCAGCCCGGTGAGCGGGCGCAGCGCCTCCACCCAATGCGGGTTGGGCAGGAAACGGACGTCCATCACCATGTCGACGTCGAGCGGCAGGCCGTGTTTGAAGCCGAAGCTCGTGATCGCCAGTTGCATGCCCACGTCCTGGGTCTCGTGGGTGAAGGCGGCCGTGACCCGCGCCTTCAGCTGGTGCACCGTGAGCGAAGACGTGTCGATGAGCAGGTCGGCTTCGGCCTTCACCGGCTCGAGCAGGGCTCGTTCGTGCTCGATGGCCTCGGTGATGCCCCCACCGGCCACGTCCAGCGGATGCTTGCGGCGGGTGCTGCCGTAGCGCTTGACGAGCTCGTTGGTGTTGGCGTCGAGGAACAGCACGCGCACGCGATGCTCGCTGGTCCGCAGGCGGCGGATCTCGTGGACGACGTCGCCCTGATCGGCCGTGGGACCAACCACCAGCGCGAGACGGTGGAAACCGGTCTCGCGTGAGGTGCTGGACGCACTGCCCAGCTCGACGATCTTGTCGAGCAGCGTGATCGGCAGGTTGTCGACCACGAACCAACCGAGATCCTCCAGGTCGTCGGCCGCGTTCGAGCGGCCGGCTCCGGACAGACCCGTGATGACGAGGATGTCGGTCATCGCGTCCCAGTGTACGCGTCGTGCCCAGCGGTGGGCGTCACCGCTTCTGCGTCCGCAGGTACAGCAGTCGGGGGATCGTGGACGCGGCCTCGTATTCCTCGGCCCGGGCGAGGAACCCGGGCGGCGGCGCCGGCTCGAGCATGCGGTGCAGCAGCAGGCCGTTGTCGGCCAGGGCGTTGATGTAGCGGCTCAGCGGCCGGTGGATGAACGGGATGAACACGTCCTTTTCGACCTCTTGCAACGACTCGTCCTCGGTGAGGTATGGGCCGATCCGCCAGTATTGCTCCGGCGGATCGAGGATCTGGTCGTCGATCCAACCGCTGTTCGGCGCCTGCAGCAGCGGATGGTTCAGGAAGAAGCAGAACCGACCACCGGGGGCCAACACCCGGGCCACCTCGGCAATGGCCTCGTCGACGTCGCGGATGTGCTCGAACACCAGACACGCAACCACGGCATCGAACGCGCCGTCGGGGAAGGGCATCGAGGCGGCACCGGCGCGGGCGAACGACGCGCCGCCGGCACGCTCGTTGGCCACCGTCACCTGGTTCCACGTGGGATCGATGCCGACCACCAACTCGGCGCCACCTGCCGCCGCCAGGCGGCTGATCTGGCCGTCACCGCAGCCGACGTCGAGCACGCGCCTCGCCCCGGCCAGCTCCGCCGCCGCAAGCGGCAGGATCTGCTCCTCGTACTCGGGGTCCGCTCCGTCGGTGAACCCGTCGATCCACCAGGTGGCGTGGGTCTCCCACAGATCTTCGGCCTCCGTCATGCAATGGAGCGTAGGCCGTCGATGACCGGCTATGCTGAGGCCTCTTGGAGGGGAGTACCCCGCCTGTACCGAAGTCGTCAGCACGTCCACGCCATACTCGTGGTCCGGCTCGGTCGCCCGCCAGCGTTTTCGGCGGGTGGGGAAGACCTCCTGTGATCGCATCTGACCCCAGATGCCGAACAGGAGCCTGTTTTCCATGTCCCCCACTGCGCTCTCACCCGGCGTTCTCGCTGCTGCCGGCCGTGACAACTTCGTCGATCTC
>JAYTSB010000647.1:0-6280 GCA_043745825.1 Actinomycetota bacterium
AACTCGTGCTCGAAGGCGGCGGTCTCCTCGCCCAGCAAGCGGCTGCCCGACGCCGCGATTCGTTGCGCAGCTGCCGCGAAATCACCCGCGATCATCCGCCCGCGACGGCTCAGGTCGACGACAGGTACCACGGGTGCTCCCGGTAGAAGGCGATCGTGTCCGCCACGCCACTGGCGAGGTCGATCGACGATGCCCAGCCCAGATCCTCGGCGATGCGCCGACTGTCCGTGGTGAACGAACCGATGTCGATGCGCTGATGTTCGAAGGGCCAGGGCACGAAGCGAACCGGTTCGGTGCTGCCCGCTTCGCGCACGATGACCGCGGCAACCTCGGCCAAGGTGTGATCACACCGGGAGCCGACGTTGTAGGTGCGCCCGATCGCGGCATCGGCGGTGGCGTCGAGGAAGGCGTCGACGACATCTTCGACATGCAGGCAGTCACGACGTTGCGCGCCGTCGCCGAAGATCTCGATCGGCTCGTCGAGCAGCGCCTTGCGCACGAACACGGGCAGGAACCCGAGCTCGTTGCTGGTGAGGCGCTGGCGTGGGCCGTACACGTTGCTCAGCCGCAACGACGTTGCGGGCAAGCCGTAAGCCTGGGCGTGAACCATGTGCAACTGCTCGCCGGCAAGCTTGGCCACGCCGTTCACGTCAACGGGGTTGGCTGCGGTGGTCTCGCTCACCGGCAACGAGGCGACGCGCCCGTACACCTGACGGGTGGATGCGTGGACGACTCGCACACTCGGATTCACCCGGCGAATCGTCTCCAGCAGCAGCGCGTGATCGAGGGCGTTGAGGCGCAGGTCCTGCTCGGGGTCGGCCATCGACGCGATGTGGCTGACCTGACCGGCGAGATTGAACACCACATCAGCACCGCTGAGCAGATCGGCGACACCGGGGGCGTCGAGCCGCCCGGCCAGAACCTCCACGTCCAGACCCTCGACGTTGCGCTGGTCGCCGCCATGGCTGGGGATCAGCGCATCGACGATTCGCACGGTGGCTCCGGCAGCGACCAGAGCATGGGTGAGATTGCTGCCGATGAAGCCGAGCCCACCCGTGACGACGCACGTGGTCGCGCGGAGCGCGCGACGTTCGGCCCCGCGGGCATGCTGGATCACGGGCACGAAGCTAGCCGATGCTCGCAGCGACCGACCTGGCGCGATCCCTCAGCTGCCACACTGCACGCATGGATTCAGATGAGTACAAGCGCATGGCATCGGCGGGCGAGACTCACTGGTGGTATCGCAGCACCCGTACCCTGCTCCGTCAGCTCGTTGAGCCGCACCTGGTCAGCGGTCCCGATGCCTTGAACCTCGACGCCGCCGGCGGAACCGGCGCCACGGGCAGTTGGCTGACCGCCAACGCTCCGACCGTGGAGGCCGACTTCGAGCAATTCGCGCTCGAGTTCGCTCGCCGCGACGTTGGCTACGTGCCCGTTCGCGCCGATTTGAATCACCTTCCGTTCGCCAATGAGTCGTTCACGACGGTGCTCTGCGTGACGGCGTTGTGCCACCGGATGAACCCCGATCCTGCTGCCATCGTGCGTGACTTCGAGCGTGTGGCTCGTCCCGGTGGCATCATCGCCCTCATGGAGCCGGGCGGCAAGCGGCTGTGGCGCAGCCACGACGACGTCACCCACACCGGGCGGCGGCTCAGCGTCGGCGAACTGCGCATGATGGCCACCGATGCCGGGCTTGAGATCATCACCGCCACGGGCGCGTACACGTTCCTGGTGCCACCGGCCTACGTCCTCGGCAGGCTCGAGCGGGGCAAGGCCAAGAGCGACGTCGGCCGCAACGAGAGCGGGATGCGCGGTCTCTTCGGGCTGGCGGCACGAGCGGAGCGACGATTGTTGCGGCGCTGGCATCTGCCCTTCGGCCTGTCGGTGATCGTCGTCGCCCGAAAGAAGGGCTGAGAGCCGCCAGGAACGCCGCGCTACCGTCGCAGCCGTGACAAGCGCGCAGACCCAGCAACCCGAGACACTGCAACCTACGACCCTGCAATCCAAGACACTGCAATCCAAGACACTGCAACTCGGCTACAACACCGGGTACTGGGGCAGCGGTCCGCCGCAGGGCGCGTTGGAGGCGATCCAAGAGGCCGAGCGGCTCGGCTACAGCAGCGTCTGGACGGCGGAGGCCTACGGCAGCGACTGCCTCACGCCGCTGGCGTGGTGGGGCGCACACACTGAACGCGTTCAACTCGGCACGGCGATCACCCAGATGAGTGCCCGTACCCCCGCCGCCACAGCGATGGCGGCGATGACGCTGGATCATCTTAGCGGCGGGCGATTCATCCTCGGCCTCGGCGCCAGCGGACCGCAAGTGGTCGAGGGTTGGTACGGTCAGCCCTACCCGAAGCCGCTCCAGCGCACGCGTGAGTACGTGCACATCGTGCGCGACATCATCCGGCGCGAGCAGCCGGTGAACCACCATGGCGAGTTCTACGACATGCCGTACGTGGGCGGTGCCGGCTTGGGCAAGCCGCTGAAGAGCACGATCCATCCGCTGCGCAAGGAGATCCCCATCTACCTCGGCGCGGAGGGTCCAAAGAACGTGTCCTTGGCCGCAGAGATCTGCGACGGCTGGCTGCCGCTGTTCTTCAGTCCGAAGGACGACGCCTACTATCGCGCCCGGCTGGCCGAAG
Source organism: Actinomycetota bacterium (assembly GCA_043745825.1). Taxonomy (GTDB): domain Bacteria; phylum Actinomycetota; class Acidimicrobiia; order Acidimicrobiales; family Ilumatobacteraceae; genus WLMZ01. The sequence continues at coordinate 2,646 of JAYTSB010000647.1, forward strand.
GCTTCGCAGCGAGCGGCGACCCCACCAAGGCGCAGCGGTTCGAGGTGGCCTGCCCGGTGACCATCGTCCCCGGCCACGACGTGGAGCACTGCGCCGATCGAGTCCGCCCGTTCCTCGCCCTCTACGCCGGGGGGATGGGCGCGCGCGGAGCCAACTTTCACTTCGAGGTGTTCGCGCGGATGGGATACGAGGACGTCGCTCTGCGCGTCCAGGACCTCTATCTCCAGGGCAAGAAGGACGAGGCTGCGGCCGCCATCCCACTCGCCATGGTGGAAGACGTGGCCCTGGTCGGCCCGCCGGACAAGATCAGGGACGAATTGCAGCAATGGAAGGAGACATGCATCACCACGTTCCTGGTGAGTGGGCCGCGTGAGGTCCTCGGCGCGTACGCCGACCTGATCCTGGGCGAAGGACGAACCGTAGGGATGTGACATGCGACCGTCATCTCCAGCGCGCTGATCGACGGGCCCCAACTCCAGATAGTTCGCCTGTGGAACTATACTGCGACGGTCCCCCTACGCCGAAGTGACGCAACGCAATGAGCACCTCCGCGATCATCCCCGTGTCGACGAGCAAGGCCCAGCCGGGCTCAGCGCGTGCGGCCCTCGGCTATCGGAACTTTCGCATCATCTGGATCGGGCTGTTCGCGAGCAACATCGGCACGTGGATGCAAAACCTGGCGCTGCCGGCCTACATCGACGAGCGCACCCACCAGGCGACGTGGGTGGCGATCATGGGATTCGCCCAGCTGGGCCCGCTGCTGCTGCTGTCCGTTCCCGGCGGTGTGCTGGGCGACAGGTTCCCGCGCCGGCCGTGGTTGATGCTCAACCAGGGGGCGCAAATGATGTTCGCCGTGGCGATCGCCTTCCTGATCGCCCACGACTCGTCGTTGTTCGCGATCTTCCTCGTGCAGCTCGGCATCGGTACGTTCAATGCGCTCGGCGCGCCGGCCATGCAGGCCTCGATCCCGCTGCTGGTCAGCCGTACCGACCTGCCCGGTGCGCTGGCTCTGAACTCGGTGATGCTCAACGGATCGCGTGTCATCGGCCCCGCGCTCGCCGCAGGGCTGATCGGTTTCGGTGTCACTGTGCCGCAGATCTTCCTCGTCAACGCGGGCACGTACCTCTTCGCAGTTGCCGGCATCGCCTTGGTCACGATCCCCCACGTGCGCAGCCAGAGCGTGGAAAAGGGGATGCAGAAGCTGCTCAGCGGGCTGCGCATCGCCCGACAGCGCAGCGTGCTCAGCCGGATGCTGATCGCGATGACCGTGTTCTCGTTCCTCTGCCTGCCCTACATCACGCTGTTTCCGTCGGTTGCCCGATTGGCCTTCGGTATCGAAGCCGAGGGCGGCACCTACAAGTGGCTGTACGCAACCTGGGGCCTCGGCGCGTGCCTCGGCGGCTTGGCCTGCGGGTCCGTGTTGGTGCGGTTCGATCGCCGCAAGCTGATCAGGTTCGCGTTTCGCGGTTTCGCCGTCTCGATGGCCGCTTTCGCTCTCGCTCGCGGCCCCTGGCTGGCCATCCCGGTGGGCTTCTTGCTCGGCTTCTTCTACTTCATGGCCGTGACGCCGATGGTCACGGTCTTCCAGACGAACATGCGCGACCACGAGCGCGCCCGAGTCATGTCGTTGTGGTTCATGGCATTCGGTGGCACGGTCACGCTCGGCGGCCTGGCGTTCGGCCCGGTGGTCGATTGGATCGGCCCGCGTCCGGTCTTGTTCGTGGCCGTCGCCGGCGCCCTGTTCCTGAGCTGGTGGTGTGACCTCATCCGTCGTCCGGCGGAACTACTGCCCGAGGATGAGCTGGGCGACACGCTCAAGCCCCGCAACGCGACTTCCTTTGACGAGCAGGGCGTCGTCGCCGGCGAGTGAGCCGAGCGCCCGCACTGGGTCCTCGGTTGGCGCAACTCCGTACAGATCCGTTCCAACGGCGATGATCTCAATGCCCGACCTGCGGGCCAACTCGGCGATCTCGGCATGCTCGGTCACCGGGTCGGCGAGCTCGGCCATCACGCCCAGCAGGGCGAGGCGGCGGCCATCCACGTGCATCTGCGCGAGGGTCTCCAGGGCGGCGCGCATCGACGCCGGGTTGGCGTTGTAGGCGTCGTTGATCAGCACCGCTCCAGAGGCGGTACGTCCGATCTCCATCCGCCACGGCGACATGCCGGCGTTGCCCAACGCCTGCGCTGCGGCGGTGAGGTCCACGCCGCATGCGCCTGCGACGGCAAGCGCGGCGGCAGCGTTCATCGCCATGTGTTCCCCGCTCACGCCGAGGGAGACATCGACCGTGCCCCACGGTGACGTGACCGTGAACTGCGCGCGGGCAAGGTCGTCGAGGTACAGGTCGACCACCCGGACGTCGGCGTCCGCAGCACACCCGAACGTGAGCACCCGTGCGGCGGTGAGCCCGGCCATCGCGACGACGCGCTCGTCGTCGGCATTCAGCACGGCGATACCGATGGCCGGGAGTGCCTGGACCAGCTCGGCCTTGGCCCTGGCCACACCCTCGATCCCGCCGACGCGTCCGGTGTGCGCAGCGGCGACGCGAGTCACGACGCCGATGGTGGGTTGACCCACCCCGCAGAGCCGGGCGATCTCACCGAAGCCGCGCATGCCCATCTCCAGCACCAGCACCTCGGTATCGTCCGGAGCGGCGAGGATGGTGACCGGCAAGCCCTGGTCGTTGTTGAAGCTCTTCTCATTGGCGAACGTGCGCAGGCCCGCTCCGAGTGCGGCCCAGGCGAGGTCCTTCGTGCTGGTCTTGCCGACAGAACCGGTGATGCCCACGACGTGACCGTGCAGCCGCGAGCGACCCCACCGACCGAGGTCACCCAGTGCGGTCGCCGTGTCGGCCACCACGATCGCCGTTCCCGAGCCCGGCTCGCGCTCGGTGATGTACGCGCCCGCGCCCGCCGCCAGCGCGCCGGCGATGAACTCATGGCCGTCGCGATCGGCAACGATGGCCACGAACAGCTGGCCGGGGCGCAGGGAACGGCTGTCGAAGGACACGCCGTCCAGCTCCACATCCGGACCGAACAGGGTCCCACCCGTCGCTGCCGCCACGTCGCTCGCCCGGAATCGCATCGGGCCACGGTAGTCGGGGTGCCAGCCGAGGTACGCGACGCAGGACTACCGTTCGTGCATGGCCAACGCACCGGACGAGCGCATCAACCTGATCGTGATCTTCGGGGGCCAGTCCGCCGAACACGACGTCAGCTGCGTCACCGCGACCCACGTGCTGCGTGCCGTCGACCAGACGCGCTACCGGGTGACACCCGTCGGCATCGATCGCGACGGTCAATGGCAGCTCGCCACGGACGCGTTGCACGCCCTGGCCGCCGGGCCCGATGCGTTACCCGATCGGCTGGAGGCAATCGGGGAGGCGCTCTCCCCCACGCCGATGCTCGCCGGCGCAGTCCACCACGGACCCGTCGTGGTGATGCCGCTGCTGCACGGACCACTGGGCGAGGACGGCACGGTGCAGGGCCTGCTGGAGCTGATGGACGTGCCCTACGTCGGCAGCGGCGTGCTCGGTTCGGCCGTTGGTATGGACAAGGCGCTCGCCAAGGAGCTCCTCGGCTTTCACGGCATCACCCAGGCCCGCTGGGTGAGCGTGCGCGAACACGAGATCACACCG
>JAYTSB010000648.1:0-4058 GCA_043745825.1 Actinomycetota bacterium
GACCTCCCGCCGATCTCGGACGATGAACTCACAGCGCTTGCGCTTGCCGCAGACCCGGATCCGGTGATCGACGCCGATGCCGTGCCGTTCGCGGCGTTCCACGGCGAGTACGGCGACCTGTTGCCGGACTGGTACATGCCTGCTCCCTCCACGGCGGGTGGCTCGCGAAGGCGCAACGCGATGGTGGTCACCGTCGTGATCGCCTCGTTGCTGCTCGTCAACGCACTCGGGCTGTGCATCACCTACGGCCGGCTTGAGATCCCGTTCTGACTGCGGCTCTCACCGCCCACGTCAGCGGGCCAGCAAATGCGCCCGTCCGTGTTCGTCGAACTCCGCGGCCAACGCCGCCGCATCGGCCTCGGTGAACCGCCGGTAGGGCTCACCGCGCCGCTGTTGCCACCAGACCGGGTCCGTCGTGCTCCAGCCGGTTGCCCGCAACGGCTGCTTGTTCACCTTGTTGTTCGCGGTGAGTGGCATCTCCCCGACGATCCGCACAAGGCGTGGAGTCCACTTCGTGCCGAGGTCGCGCTGGTCGGCGAGGAACGTCGCGAAGGCGTCGGGATCGAAGGTGCCGCCGGGTCGCAGTTCGATCGCGGCCATCACCTGGTCACCGGTGCGCGGGTCGGCGACGGCGTACACCGCCACCATGACGGCGTCCGCGAGCCGGTTGAGGATGTTCTCCACCGGGGCAGCGGCGAAGTTCTCGCTGTCCACCCGCAGCCAGTCGGTGCTGCGCCCGGCGAAGTAGTAGAACCCGTCGACGTCCACAAAGGCCAGGTCGCCGGTCCAGTACCAGCCGTTGCGCAGCCGGTCTGTGGTGGCTTCGGTGTTGTTGTAATAACCCTCGAAGATGCCGCCGCCGGAACGGTTGACGATCTCACCGATCGCTGCGTCACCGTTCAACAGCTGCCCGTGCTCGTCGAACCGGGCCCGCCGGCACGGCTGCATCGTGGCCGGATCGACGACGGCGATGTCGGCGCCACCGTCCAGGCGCGGAATCCCGAGCGCGTTCGCCGGCGTGTCCGGGGTGCGCACGATTACGACCACGCTCTCGCTGGAGCCGTAGCCCTCGATCAGCGGGCAACCGAAGCGATCCATGAACCGCTCACGGTCCTGCGCGCTGGCCTCGGTACCGAAGCCGAGGCGAAGGTGATGATCGCTGTCGTACACCGTCGGCGGTTGGCCGAGGATGTAGGCAATGGTGCGGCCGACGTAGGTGAAGTAGGTGCAGCCGTACCGGCGCACGTCGGGCAGGAACCCGCTGGCCGAGAACTTGCGGCGCAGCACGACGGTGGCGCCCATCGCCAACGACGGTGCCCAGCACGCCATGAGCGCGTTGCCGTGGAACAGCGGCATCGAGCAGTAGCTGATGTCGTCACGCGTCATGCCGTAGGACTGGCCGGCGCGGATGCCCGCTGACGCCATCCGCTCGGTGCTGCAGATCACCGCCTTCGGTGCGCTCGTCGACCCGCTCGTGAACAGCAGGAACAGGATCGTCGCCGGATCGGGGTCGTCGGACGCGTCCTGCACCGTTGCTGCGGTGGGGATAGAGGCAAGGTAGTCGTCACCATCGATCTCCAGCACCCGGCCCGCTGCGGCGCCGAGGTCGAGGCCTGCCAGCAGCGGGGCACTGGTGCGGTCGGTGATGATCAGTTGGCAGTCGGTGTGGCGGACATCTCTTGCCAGTTCCTCGCCGCGCCGGGTGGGGTTGATGCCCACGATCGTGGCGCCCGCGAATGCAGCGCCGCCGGCTACGAACAGGTACTCGGGCACGTTCTCCAGCAGGACGCCGACGTGGAACGGACCCGGCTGACGGAGGGCCTGAAGCATGGCGGCGCGTCGGGCGCTCTCGAGCGCAACCTCGCCCCACGTCCAGGTCTGGTCCTCGAACCGGTAGCCGACGTGAGCGTCGCCGACGCGGGCGCGCAGCAACCCGGCCATGGTGAAGGTCTCGGTGAGGTCGTGGGCGGGGATGGCCCGCACAACATCGCTCACGGCAGCACCGTGGATGGCAGGGGATGGCGGTAGAGCTCGGCAGCGTTGAGGCTGCACATCCGGCGAATCTCGTCGTCGGGGATGTGGCCCCACGTCTCGGCGATCGTGCGCTGCACGTTCGGCCAGATGCTGTCACCGTGGGGGTAGTCGACCTCCACCATGATGTGGTCGACGCCGATCACGTGACGCGCATCGATGGTGGACGGATCATCGAAGGTGCAGAACCAGAAGTTGCGGCGCAACACGTCCGCCGGGGGCATCGTCCAGTCACCGGCGTAGCCGTTGCGGCGGCACATGATCTCCAAACGGTCGATCAGCATCGGCACCCAGCCGATGCCTCCCTCGCTCATCGCAATCTGCAGCTCCGGATGACGCAGGGGGTATCCGCTCCACACCCACTCGGCACAGGCAGACAGAGACAGCTGGCCAAACATCGTCGCGCCGAGCTGCAGGGCCGGCGCGCCCTCGGGCATCGGCGAGTACGTGCCCGACGAACCGACGTGGAGGTTGATCACCGTGCCCGTCTCGACGCACGCCTCGATGATGGGATCCCACCAACCCGTGTAGAGCGACGGGAACCCGATCGCGTGGGGCCGTTCGGGCAGGGCGACGCTGGTGAAGCCACGCGCCGCGTTGCGACGAATCTCCGCGGCGCCGAGCTCAGCATCGCCGAGGAAGGTGATGCCCATCGGGATGATCCGGGTGGGGTGGGGCAGGTACCACTCCTCGTACAACCAATCGTTCCATGCCTTGGTGACGGCCAGTCCGACTGCGGGATCGCTCGCGGTGCTGAACACCCGGCCGCAGAAGCCGGTGATCTGCGATGGGAAGTTCAGTGACGCCCAGATGCCGCACAGGTCCATGTCGGCGATTCGCGCGTCGACGTCGAAGCAGCCGCGGCGCATGTCTTCGAACCGGGCCGGCTCCAGGCTCTGCGACTTTCGGCCCGCCACTGCGTTGAGGCCCACCTGGCTGAAGCGTCGGCCGTCGAACTCCCACACCTGATGGCCGTGCTCGTTCTCGATCAGCCTCGGCGCACTGCCCTGCAGCGCGGCCGGCAAGCGGCCGTCGAACATCCCCGGCGGCTCGACGAGGTGATCGTCGACGGAGATGACGGTGTAGCGCACGTCCTCGGCGGCCGGCTCGGGCAGCAGCGCGTCGCGGTTGGTCTCGCCGATGACGTAGGTCATGACCGCGGCGCAACCAGGTCGAGGGCGCGAGCCGTGTCCAGGGCCTGTACGTAGCCACCGTTGGGGACGTCCGGATCGTCGATCAGGTGGGCGATTGCCGAGCCGATCACGCTCGGGGTGATGCCATGTTTGGCCACGAACTCCAGTTGCGCGCCAGCGGCCACGACGCGCTCGGTGGCAACGAAGCCGGGGTTCACGTTGAACGATCGAATGCCCTGCTCGCCGTACTCCACCACGAGCATGTCGGCGATGCGGTGGAAGCCCGCCTTGGTGACGGAATAGGCGAGCGGCCAGCCGCCGTTGCCAACCTTGGCGCGGGGCGTGGTCTGGCCGGCGCCGGACGTGACGCAGCACACCGTGCCCCGATGACCGTCGGCGCCCGTTTGGTTCTGCAACATGTGCTGCAGCGCGCGCTGCGTGATCAGCAGCTGGGCCGTGACGTTGCCGGTGACCCGCTTGATGAGGTTGTCGGGTGTGCAGTCGGCGAACAGCTGCTCGCTGCCGGCGCCGACGTAGATCGCGTTGTTGACGACCACGTCGAGCCGGCCACCCAAGCCGTCGACCGCTTCGTCGACCGCAGCCCCGAGCGTGTCCAGTTCGAGCAGATCGAGGCGCACGCACACCACCCGCCCGCCGTACTGCTCGATCTCCGCAGCCGTGGTGGCCAGGCTGCCCGGCAGCGACTCCCCGGTCTCTGGGGCGATCGACGAGGCGTCGCCCTCGTTGACCGTGCGTGCCGTGATGGCCACGTCGTAGCCGGCCTTGGCCAGCGCGATCGCGATGCCCTTGCCGATCCCCCTGCTGGCCCCCGTCACGAGCGCCGTGCGTACTGCGGTCATCAGGTGAAGTTGGTCAGGCGCAGCATCTTGATCG
>JAYTSB010000649.1:0-3071 GCA_043745825.1 Actinomycetota bacterium
CTCGGCGTTGGGGCAGACGCTGCTGCTCGCCGCCGCCGCTGCGGTGGCAACGATGCTCCTGGCCTTCCAGGTGGGGGTGCTCGCGGCTCGATCCAGCAGCCCGTTCGCACGTCTGCTGGAACGCGCCACCTATATCGGGCACGGGCTACCCGGCATCGTGGTGGCGATCTCGCTCGTCTACGTAGGGGTCCGCGTGCTGCGACCGATCTACCTGGAACCACCGCTGCTCGTCCTTGGCTACGTGGTGCTGTTCCTGCCGCTGGCCGTCGGTGCAGTGCGCGCCTCGGTGGAGCAATCGCCCACGCGACTGGAGGAAGTGGCCCGCTCGCTGGGCGACCGCCCGCGCACGGTACTGCGACGGGTGACCGCACCGCTGGCAGCGCCCGGCATCGGCGCCGGCGCGGCGCTGGTGCTGTTGGCCACGATGAAGGAACTGCCGGTGACGTTGGTGTTGCACCCCACCGGAACCGAGACGCTTGCCACGCGTCTGTGGCGCTACACCGCGGTCTCGGACTACGCCAACGCCGGGCCGTACGCCATCGCGCTGGTGCTGTTCGCGGCGATCCCGACCGCGCTGCTGAGCGCGCCCTACGGTGATCGCCGGACGGAGGTGACGGCTAGATGAACGGCAAGATGAACGGCAAGATGAACGGCGATCCGGTGATGCTGCGGGTCGCAGGCGCGCACAAGGCGTTCGGCAGCCAGCCGGTGCTGCGCGGCGTCGATCTGGTGGTGCCGGCAGGGTCGATCACCACAGTCCTCGGGCCATCGGGGTGCGGCAAGACAACGCTGCTGCGGCTGATCGCCGGTTTCGAGGAACCGGACGAGGGCACCATCGAGATCGCTGGCCAGTTGATGGCGGGCGATGGTCGGTCCACCCCTCCGGAGCGCCGCCGGGTAGGCGTCGTGCCGCAAGAGGGGGCGTTGTTCCCCCACCTCGATCTTGCTGGCAACATCGGCTACGGCCTCGACCGCGCCGCTCGCAAGAGTGGCCGCATCGAGGAGATGCTGACCCTCGTCGGTCTCGCCGAGATGGGCCACCGTCGGGCACACGAGCTGTCAGGCGGTCAGCAGCAACGCGCTGCGCTCGCCAGGGCGTTGGCTCCCGGGCCAGCGCTGGTGCTGCTCGACGAGCCGTTCTCCTCGCTCGACGCCGCAATGCGCCTACAGGTGCGCGACGAGGTTTTCGACGTGCTCCGCCTCGCCGGCGCAACCGCAGTACTCGTCACCCACGACCAGCAGGAGGCGTTGTCGGTCTCGGATCAGGTGGCGGTTTTGCTCGGTGGCCGCGTGGTGCAGTGCGGCGAACCCAACCAGGTCTATGCCCTCCCGGCCAGCCTCGACGTAGCCACCTTCGTCGGCGAAGTGGTGGTGCTGCCGGCGCTGGCGACCGATGGCATCGCCGAGTGCGCGCTCGGCCGACTGGCACTCACCGCCGGTTCGCCCGCCAACGGCACCGTCGATGTTGTGATCCGGCCCGAACAGTTCGTGGTGTCATCGGTTGCGAGCACCGGCGCACCGGACCACACGCAGGTCGCGGGTGTGGTCGTCGGCCACTCCTACTTCGGCCATGACGGCACCGTGCGAGTGGCCCTGCCCAGTGGTGAGACGTTGACCTGCCGGCTGCCGGCCGGCCGGCTGCCGGCGCGCGGCGCCCGACTGACCGTGCACGTCGCCACGCCGGTCGTCGCGTTTCCCGCCGCTCGCTGAACGACTGCGGCGGCCGCCATCAGCTGTTACAGGCCGGAACCTCAGACGAAGGACGACGCTGCTTGTGGGGCCGTGAGGACCGCCTCGGCGGCCAGCTTGGCGTGATAGCTACTGCGGGTCAGTGGGCTGGCCTCTACGTGGCCGAGACCCAGCGACTCGCCGAGCACCTTCCACCGGGTGAACTCAGCAGGTTCTGCCCAGCGGGCCACGGGAAGATGGTTCGTCGTCGGCCGCAGGTATTGGCCGATGGTCACGATGTCGACGCCGATAGCGGCGAGGTCGTGCAGTAGGCCAGCCACCTCCTCGGAGGTCTCACCAAGGCCGAGCATGAACCCTGTCTTGGTGGTCATGCCGGCTGCCTTCGCTCGCGCCAGCACGGCCAGGCTGCGGGCGTACCCCGCGCTGGGGCGCACCGCCCGTTGCAGCCGAGCGACGGTTTCAACGTTGTGGTTGAACACGTCTGGGCGGCCTGGGCCGGACGCGAGCAGAAGGCCGAGAGACGTCTCATCACCCTTCGCATCGCTGACCAGTGTCTCGATCATCGTGCCCGGCCGGGCTTCACGAATGGCCGCGACGCATGATGCAACATGAGCAAAGCCGCCGTCGACCAGGTCGTCGCGCGCCACCATCGTGAGGACCGCGTGGGCCAGATTCATCTCACGAATCGCGGCCGCAACACGCTGTGGCTCGTCGGCAGCGGGGGGCATCGGTTTCCGCGTGTCGACCAGGCAGAAACCACAGGCGCGAGTGCACCGCTCACCAAGGACCATGAACGTCGCCGTGCCATCCGCCCAACAATCGCTGAGGTTGGGGCAGCCTGCTTCTTCACACACGGTCACCAGGCCGTGGTCGCGCACCGTCTTCTTGAGCGCAAGCACTTCGGTCCCGATGGTGACCTTGGGCCGCAGCCACGCCGGCTTGCGGGTTCCAATCGCGAGTCCATCGGTGACGCCGGCCTGCTCAAGCCGCGCCGCTGCCCGCTGGCCGGTTGCGAGCACTACGCCATGATCGGCCGCCTGGCGCACGACGCCGCCAGGACCGTCCCCACGAGAGAACGGCGCGAGGTCGTCGGGCCGTGCCTTCCATGCGACGTCCTGGCGTTCGACCGTACCGCTCCCCCACAGCTCGCCGGCCCGGCGAGCAACGATGTCGACGACTGCAGCCAGGTCGACGTCGATGCCTTCCTCGAACAGCGATGTCACCGGCTTGTCGGCGATGCCGCAGGGCACGATGTAGTCGCGCAGGTACGCCATGTCAGTACGCACGTTGAGTGCGAAGCCGTGCATCGTTCGGCCGTGAGCGAGACGTACACCGATGGCGCAGATCTTGCGCGGGTTCGGCCCGCTGACCCCCACCCACAC